>CATJWA010000114.1 GCA_949744025.1 uncultured Eubacteriales bacterium | reverse complement strand
CGGCGGGCGGCGGCGCTTCACTCAGAGGGCGCGGCGCGGCGGGGACAAATTTGTCAGCCGTCATTTTGCACCTCCCCGTCCAGTGAGAAATCGCCTTTCATGCGTGGGTCAAGCCGACGGCTTATTGCCTGTGCCAGAGCGCTGCACAGCATGACCGCCGCGCCGGAGAGCAGGCACAGCAGCATCAGCAGGTTGTAATCCTTGTATCTTGCGCTTTCATAGGACAGGGCGCCGAGACCGGGGTAGGAAAACACGGCCTCGACGATGTAGGTGCCGCCTAAGATATGCGGCACGGAAATTGCCATAAGGCTGAGATAGGACGGCATGATGTTGCGCAGACAGTGGCGGAACAGTATGCTCCGAGGTTTAAGCCCCGTTGATTTTGCCAGCAGAACATAGTCCTTACGCACCTCGTCAAGCAGGCGGCTGCGCACGAGATAGGCGTAATACCACAGGTGGCTTAAAACCACCACGGTCAGGGGCAGAACAAGATGCTCGAGCCGGTCGGCGAGCTCACCGCTTTTTCCCGCACAGTATGCGCCGCTGCCTGGGAGAAGGCGCAGTGTGACGGAAAAAAGGGCAATAAGCAGAAGCGACAGCCAAAACTCGGGGATACAGCCGCTGACCGCGCCGAGCCGGCAGATGAACCGGTCGGGCCACCTGCCCTCAAAGCGTGCGCACAGTATGCCAAGCAGAGGCGCGAGAACGAGAATAAGCGCAAATCCCGCGCCGCCTAAGATGAGCGTGTTGCCAAGACGGGAACGAAGGAGGGAGAGCACGTCGGTTTTGTACATGAAGGAGATGCCAAACTCGCCGCGCAGCGCGCCGGAGAGCCAGCGGGCATACTGCACGGGAAGGGGTTTGTCCAGTCCCAGACGTATCTCGGCCGCGGCGCGCTCGTCGGGAGTCATTTTCTCCGTGCGCTCGCCGTAATAGGCGGTCAGCGCGTCGCCGGGCGCCGCGTGCGAGACGCAGAACACCGCCAGCGAGAGCACGAGCAGTCCGGCAAGGAATATAAGCAGTTTTTTTGCCCAGAGAAGCGCTGTGTGGCGCATCGTCAATCCTCCTTCAAAACAAAATGGTCCGGAGAAGCCTCGTAAAGCGTCCCCGCAGAGGGAAGGGTATCCGCATCAAAATGCTCAAGCTGCCGTTCACGCTCCCGCCGGGGGTCGGGCAGGGGAACCGAGGACAGAAGCGCGCGGGTGCAGGGGTGCAGCGGATTTTCAAACAGCTCAGGGACGGGCGCCGCTTCAACCAGACGTCCGCGGCAGAGCACGCCGACCCTGCTGCACAGCCAGCGCACGGCGGACATGTCGTGGGCAATGAACAAAAGACTGAAGCCGTGCCGTTCCTGCAAATGGCGGAACAGATTGAGAATCTGGGCCTGCACGGATACGTCCAGCGACGCGACAGGCTCGTCGGCTATCAGCAGCTCGGGTTCCATGCACAGCGCGCGGGCGATGGCCGCGCGCTGACGCTGTCCTCCGGAGAGCTCCGGCGGAAAGCGGTCCAGGCAGGACGGAGACAGGCCGACGCTTTTGGCCCGAAGCTCTGCCTCGGCGCGCATAGAGCCGCGCGGGGATTTTACCCGATGTATTGCCATAGGCTCGGTAATTATCTCCGCGAGCGTCATGCGCGGATTAAGGCTCGAGCCGGAATCCTGAAAGATGAGCTGGCGGGTGGTTTGCAGCATTTTTCGGTTTGCCCTCCGCTGTTTCGGGTCAAGAAGGTCCACTCCCTTGTAGAGCAGCTTACCGCCGGTGGGGCGAAGGAGGTTCATTATACAGCGCGCCGCGGTGGATTTTCCGGAGCCGGACTGGCCGACAAGACCGAAAATCTCGCCGCGCCGTATCTGAAACGTCACGCCGTCGAGCGCGGTAAGCGTACTTTTCCCGGTTATTGCGTAACGGTGCGTCAGTGAGCGCACGTCAAGCAGGATTTCAGGCATGGCCTTCACCCCCAAACGGAGGCGTTATTTTCGGTGCGCGCGGGTCTAAAAGCCAGGTCGCGGCGGAGTGAGTGTCAGTGACGCGGAACATGGGCGGAGCCTGCTCGTAGTCTATTTCCAGGGCCCAGGGGTTACGCGGCGCGAAAGCGTCGCCGGCGGGAGGGTCAATCAGGGTGGGGGGCGTGCCGGCGATTGCCCGCAGCTGACGGCCGCGCTCCGCGCGTGAGGGCAGGGACAGCAGAAGGGACCAGGTGTATGGGTGTCGTGGGTCGTAAAAAATATCCTCCGCCGTACCGATTTCAACGATTTTGCCAGCGTACATTACCGCAACGCGGTCAGCCGCGCGGGCCACGGCGCCGAGGTCGTGGCTTATCAGAACCGTAGATGTTCCGAGACTTTGCCGTATGTCGCGCAGCAGGTCTAAAATCTGTGTCTGGAGGCCCGCGTCCAGCGCCGTGGTAGGCTCGTCGGCAAACAGAAGCCGCGGACCCGAGGCCAGGGCGACGGCGGTCACAACGCGCTGGCGCTGCCCGCCTGAGAGATTGTGCGGGTAAAGCGCGTACATGTCCGCGGCGCGGCCGATGCCCACAAGCCCGAGCAGCTCAAGCACGCGGGCGCGCACCGCGGCGCGCTTCATACGCGGTGAGTGGACGCGCACCGCACCGGCAATCTGCGCGCCAATGCTCAGGCTGGGATTGAGCGCGCTCATGGCGTCCTGAAAAACCATGGAAAAGAGCTTTCCGCGCAGCTTCTGCACCTTGCGTTCAGGCAGAGAGCTGAGAGTAAGACCGTCAATGGTGACACTGCCGCCTTTTATTCTCGCTGTATCCGGCAGCAGGCGCGTTATGGCCTTGCAAAGAACGCTTTTTCCACAGCCTGACTCGCCGGCTATGGCTAAAATCTCGCCCTCGCCGAGCGAGAAGGACACATCCCGTACGGCCTGAAGCTCGCCGCGCGGAGTGTCAAAGCTGACCGATAAATTTTTCACCTCAAGCAGCGGCATACAGGCTCTCTCCAGTCAATTCTTACTTTTCGATTGTCCACTCCGTCATATTCCAGAAAATACCAACGCCATGGTGTCCCATAATGGTATCCTCGGAAATGCCCTTAAGCCCGGAGACGGCGACATAGTCCGCGTCAATATAACATATGAAAGCAAAGGCGGGGTCGTGGGCAAGCTCATCCTGAAAGGCGGCGTAGTACTGCGCTCGCTCGCCGGGGTCGTCGGTTTCGCGGGCGAGCGTGAGATACCTGTCAACCTCCTCGTTGGAGTATCCGGAGTAGTTTGCCCCCTTGCCGGTGCCGAATACCTTGTAGGTGTGGTCGTCCGCGTCAAAGGGACTGCCCCAGCCGATGAGATAGGCCATCTGGGAGCCCCAGTCCACGACAGTGGGAATCTCCACCGTGCAGTCTATGCCCACCTGACGAAGCTGCTGTGCCGCGGCCTGGGCAATTTCCAGACGCACGCGGTCGCCAGAGGGTGCGTTGAGAACAAAGGAGGCTTTATCTCCGCCGCGGTAATAGAAGCCGTCGTCCCTTTTCTCGTAGCCGCTGTCGATAAGGATAGTCTCGGCCCTTTCGGGGTCATAGCTCCAGCGCTCGGCATCGGGGTTGTTGTAGACATTGCGCTGAAGCGGCCCGTAGGCGCTCTCGCCGCAGCCGAGCAGCACCGAGTCCACGATAGCCTGACGGTCAATCGCACAGCAGACCGCGGGTATGAGCTCGCGGTTGTCCTGCCAGTATGGGTTGTTGAAATTGAACAGAATACCGCGGTAGTCGGAGGTGGTCATGCGGTAGACAGTGAAGCGTTCGTCTTTCGCGCAGCTTTCCGCGTCGCGTGGGGTGAGCTGTGCCAGATCAAGCTCGCCGGCCTGAAGCTGAAGCGTTCGCGCGCTGTCGTCGGGGACGAATTTGAAGATTATGGTTTCTATGTTCGCAGGGCCCTTGAAATAGTCCTCGTTTCTAACCAGAGTGACAGACTGCCCCTCATCCCATTCCGAGAGCCTGTACGGTCCCGTGCCTACAGGGGAGCGGAAGAAATCCGAGGTCTGCATGTCCTCGCCGGCAAGCAGATGCTCGGGGAGCACGGCCATGGTCATGTAGTCTAAAAAGGCGGTGTTTGGAGCCGACAGGCGAAAGGAGACTGTGTGCTCGTCGAGGACGCTTATCTCCTGCACGTCCTCGAAGTTCGGCGCGTTTTCCGAGGCGTTTTCGGGGTCCGTGATGGCCTCTATGGTGAATTTTACGTCCTGAGCGGTGAAAGGCTCTCCGTCATGCCAGAGGACGTTTTCCTCCAGATGAAAGGTGTAGGTACATGTGCCGCTGTCAAAGTCCCAGCTCTTGGCCAGACAGGGGACGACGGCGTTTTTTCCGTCGTGCGCGGTAAGGCCGTTGAAGATAAGCAGGTTTATCTCGCCGTGCTCGTCCATGGCGGGGTTTATGCGTGTGAAGCTGCCGCTGCCGTAGACAAGCGTGTAGCCGCCGCCTCCGGACTCGGGGGATGAGCAGGCGGCGAGCGTGAGCAGCGCGGCCGCGGCAAGCAGCAGGGAGAAGATTTTTTTCATGGCCAAGTCCTTTCGTGGATACAGGTAAAAAAGACGCACGGCTTTTCCGCAGAAAAGTCGTGCGTTTTCATAACACACCTTTGAAGATTCATTATAAATGCGGGAAAATCGGGCAGCTTCAGCTGCCCTCGGCCGCTTCATGCGGCTGTAACAGCTTTATTCTACAGGAAAAAACGCAGTGTGTCAATAGCCGCGCAGTGGCCTGAATTACGGCTTACCGAAGCAGCGCCTTCACCAGTGCGGGGACGGCGGCAAAATCGTCCTCCTCGGGGTTCCACAGGGACCGGACGCTTTCCTCGGCCACTTCAAAGCCCGCCTCGCCAAGCTTTGCCTGGAGCAGCTTCACGCTCTCGCCGCTCCAGCCGTAGCAGCCGAAAGCGGCGGCCCTCTTGTTTTTGAATTTAAGCTGCTTTAAAAATTCCAGCCAGCCAGCAACCGAGGACAGATAGCTGTTGCAGCAGGTCGGCGAGCCGACGGCGATGGCCTTGGACTTGAACACCTCGGTCATTATCTCATTCTTGTCCGTTTTGGCAATGCTCAGAACCTTTACAACGGTGTCGGGGCTCTGGCGGTGGACCTCCTCGGCAATGGCATGGGCAAGCTTGGCCGTGCCCTCCCACATGGTGTCGTAGACAACAGTGACCTGGTTTTCCTGATAGGCGGCGGCCCACTCGGCGTATTTTTTCACAATCTGCATGGGGTTATCACGCCAGATTGCGCCGTGGGACGGGGCAATGATGTCGATATCGAGGCTCATGCCCTCCAGCTCGGTCAGCTTCCTGGCCACAAGCGCGGAAAAAGGATTGAGGATATTGGTGTAATATTTGATTGCCTCTTTCCAGAGCAGGCACTGGTCGGCCTTATCGTTGAAAAGCTCGCCGACTGCGAAGTGCTGGCCGAACGCGTCGTTGGAAAAGAGAATGTTGTCCCCAGTCATGTAGGTGGCCATTGAGTCCGGCCAGTGGAGCATTTTCATCTCCACAAAAACAAGCTGCTTGCCGTTGCCGATATCCAGCGTGTCGCCGGTTTTGACGGTGCGGAAGTTCCAGCCTCGCTTGCCGTACTGCCCTTCAAGGCTCTTGACTGCGGCGGGCGTGCAGTATATCGGCGTGTCGGGAATTTCCGCCATCAGCGCCGTAAGCGAGCCTGAGTGGTCGCATTCGCCGTGGTTAGCGATGATGTAGTCTATTTTGCCGAGGTCAATTTCCTTTTTCAGATTCTCCACGAAATCAAAACGGTGCGGCGTCCACACGGTGTCAACCAGCACCGTTTTCTCCTCCTCGATGAGATAGGCATTCTGGCTTGAGCCGTTGAAGATGGAGTAGTCGTCTCCGTGAAAGCTCTCAAGCTCCCAGTCTATCCAGCCGACCCAGCTTACATTGTTTTTGATGTGCTTTCTCATGTATAAATCCTCCTCGCCGACGTGGGCGTATTTGTATTTTTCGGAATTTATTGTAGCTTAAACAGCGCGCTCTGTCAAACATATGTGCGTGATAGGCTGCTTACGGAATATATTTGAAGCCCCATTTGGTAATCTCATAAAAAACCGGCAGGAGGTCGCGGCCCATGTCCGTGAGCGAATATTCCACGTGCGGCGGAATTTCGTTAAACTGTATTCTGGAGACAAGGCCGTCGCGCTCAAGCTCGCGCAGGGACGCGGTAAGCATGGTGTTGGTAATGCCCTTGATACTGCGTTGCAGCTCGCCGAAGCGGATGGGGTCCTTAATACACAGCTCGTAAATAATCTGAAATTTCCATTTCCCCTGAAGCATCGTCAGCAGCGAGGTTACCGGACACGCGCCGGCATCGGTGAGAATACAGTTTTTCACCTCGCTGGCGTACTGCTCGTATGTCATATCCATGTTCATTATTTTCGTGTCCTTTCGCCGGTATGGTTTTCTGTACTATGTAAGAATATTCTGCGTACTTGAAGTTATTGGCAAACCAAGTATAATAATCTTACCGGTAAAAGTCAAGCGCGCTGACGAGAACAAGCTAAAGGAGAAATTGTCAAATGGAGAAAATCAATATGGGACAGGCGGCAGCTTTCACATCACCAAACCCGCTGGTGCTGGTTTGTACGCGCAAGGAAAACGGGGAGCTGAACATGGCTCCGGTGTCGTTTGTCATGTACACATCGTTCAACCCGCCGATGCTGGCCTTTGCCATGGGCAGGGCGTCAAACTCAGGAGAGAATCTGCGGCGCACGGGAAAGGCGGTTATAGCTGTACCGGGCCTCAGCCTGGCGGAGGCGGTGATGGCCTACGGCTCGTGCAGCGGTGCGGATACTGACAAGCTTGCGTATACGCCTGTTGAGCTGCAAAGCCTTGAGGACGTTGATATAAGCATACCGGCGGACAGCCGTGCCGCCTTCGCAGTTTCCCTGTCACAGACTGTAGAGGCCGGAGACCATTACCTGTATGTCTGCAATATAGACGGTATGTTTGCCGACGGGTCAAAGCCGGCCCTTTTCGCATGGGACGGCTACACAAAGGCTGCGCCGGCGGCGATATCCTGAAAT
>CATJWA010000113.1 GCA_949744025.1 uncultured Eubacteriales bacterium | reverse complement strand
AGGAAAAGCTGTCCAGCAGCCACTTCTCCGGCGGCTGGCTCACGTCACGCGCATTCCACAATTCACGGCGCTCGGAGCTGTCAAGAGCGAAAAAGTCCGGCTTGGTCTGGTTTATTGGCAGACGGTAGACAAGCCCCGGCAGCACTTGGCGCAGGGAGCTCATCTCGCTGTCCACGCGGCGCAGGCAATCGATTATCCGGCCGTCGGGGCCGATAAGTATTATGTTCGTGCCCCGGCCTATCATCTCCACGGCAAGGCGCTTTTTTACCGGCACGCCCATTTCGTCATATGCGTCCAGCTCAAGGATTATCAGCCTCTCCCGCTCAGGCTGCGTCAGCGCGGCAATCCGCGCGCCCACAAGATGCTTGCGCAGGAGCATGCAGAACATGGGCGGCTGCTGCGGGTTTTCAAAGCCTGACTCGGTTATGTGCACGCGCGCGTTTCCCACGCCGCCGCACACGGCCAAACGGCAGCTTCCGCCGCTGCCCCTTATTGTCAGCAGCACCGTGTCCCGCTCCGGCTGCTGTACCTTATCTATTTTTCCTCCGCATATCCGTCCGCGCAGCTCCTGTGTGAGCGCGGACACGGCAACACTGTCAAGCGGCATTACTCATTCTCCATTATCGTTTCAAAAAGTTCGTTGAGCCTTGCGTGCTCACCGTGCAGATACAGCCAGCCGAAAAGGCATTCAAGCCCCGTTGCGGCATGGTACTGTCCTACCTGAGCGTTTTTTGGCACTGAATTCACATGCGCGTTGCGGCCGCGCCGGTAAACTGCGCGCTCAGCGTCGGTAAGCATATTCGATATGCGCTCCACAGCCTCGGCCTGCGCCGGCGCGCGGACATATTTCACAGTCTCTCGGTGCAGTCCCGAGGAGGTCAGCCGTCCGCGGCAGGCTATCCAGGAGCGGACCATAAGCTCATACACCCCGTCGCCGACGTGGGCCAGTCCGAGCGTTGATATTGTTGCAATATCCTGCTCCGGCATCTTCACATTCAGATAATCGCTCACTCGTCCCAATCCTCCGGATTATCCTGTTCAAAGTCGTCGGCCGGCGGCAGGTCAGGCAATTTTTCCAGCGGAGCCGTGCCGTTTACAAGCTGCATCTCCTGCCACTGCTCGCGCGTTATCATAATCTGTCTCGGCTTTGAGCCCTCAAAGGGTCCGACTACACCGAGCTCCTCCATCTGGTCGACTATGCGCGCGGCGCGTGAATAGCCCAACTTCAGACGGCGCTGGAGCAGGGATACCGATGCCTGCTTTGTCTCGAATATCACATCCACGGCCTGGGGCAGCAGCTCGTCAAACTCGCTCTTTTCCTCAGTCTGGCTTACGCTCTCGGCCTTTCCGGAGCCGGAGGGCTTCTCCATTGCCGCCTTTTCTATCTGCTCCATTATCTCGTCGCTGTACTGCGCCTCGCTGTTCTGCTTGATGAAATTGACGACCTGCTCGCGCTCCTCGTCCGTGACAAAGGCGCCCTGTATGCGCCTCGGTTTTCCTGCGCCTATCGGCGCGTATAGCATATCTCCGCTGCCGACAAGCTTTTCCGCGCCCTGGGTATCGAGGATTATGCGCGACTCGAGCGCGCTGGACACGGCAAATGCTATGCGGCTGGGTATGTTCGCCTTCATAAGACCTGTTATAACGTCGGCCGAGGGGCGCTGCGTTGCAATTACAAGGTGCATACCGGAGGCTCGTCCCATCTGGGCCACGCGGCAGATGCTCTCCTCAACCTCCTTCGAGGCCACAAGCATTAAATCCGCCAGCTCGTCGATGACAATGACAACCTGCGGCAGCGTGGGCTCGCCGTTTTTCTTCTGAATGTTATTGTAGCCCGCCAAATCGCGCACTCCCGCCTCGGAAAACAGGCGGTAACGCTTTAGCATCTCCACAACTGCCCACTGCAACGAGCCGGCGGCCTTCTTCGGGTCTGTCACAACGGGGATGTACAAATGCGGTATGCCGTTATATATTCCCAGCTCGACCATCTTCGGGTCAATCATGATGAGCTTGACCTCGTCAGGGCTGGCCTTATACAGCAGGCTGAGGATAAGGCTGTTCATGCAAACGGATTTACCGGAGCCTGTGGTGCCGGCAATGAGCATATGCGGCAGCTTGGCGATATTGCCGCAGACACTGTTTCCGCCGATGTCCTCGCCTATGGCGAAAGTCAGCTTTGACGCCGCGCCCCTGAACTCGTCCGAGCCTATTATGTCGCGCAGATACACGGTGCTGACAATCTTGTTTGGCACCTCCACCCCTACGGTGGAAATCTTGTCCGGTATCGGCGCTATGCGCACGCCTGACACTCCCAGAGACAGCGCAAGATCCCCCGACAGGTTCGTCAGCTTTGCCAGCTTAACCCCCGCCTCAAGCTCAAGGTCATAGCGCGTGACTGTCGGTCCGCGGGTAATGTCGCTTATGCTCGCGTTCACATTGAAGCTGTCGAGCGTGGTTTGCAGTCGGTCGCGGTTTATCGCCATCTCCTCGCGGCCGTCGGCCGCTGCGCCGCTGCCGCGGTGCAGAAGCTCCAGCGGCGGATAGCGGTATTCGCCCTGCTCAGCCAGACTGCTTTCCTCTATCGCCTTTGCGATGCTCTCGGTCTCCGAGCGCAGGTCCTCGGGCGCAATGCCCTTTTTGCGGGACGACGTCTTTGCCGGCTCGCGTGAGAAAACCTCCTCGGTTTTTATCTCCACGGGCTCGACGCCCGCAAGGGCCGCGGCTTCATTGTAGCTGAGCGGGACCACTTCCTCCGTCCGGGCAGGGCTTCTCTCCACACGCACAGATACCGCAGGAGTGGGAACAGGCATATTCTCGGGCTCCTCCACGCTCTCGGCTTCGAGCCCGTCCATTGAGTCACCGTCAATACCTGCGTGTTTTGCAAGCACCTGGTCTGGCGTTTTCACTCGGGGGTTGACGTTGAAAAAGCCGACCTTGCGCTCCTCATAGTCCTCGGAAAGCTCGGCCTCCTCCCCGTCAAAGGGAATATCTATGGCGCGGCGCTGCTTTCTGGCGGACACCGCGGGCGGAGCGGCTTTCCCTGGCGCCGCGGCGCTCTCGGGCTCGGGCAGAAGCTCGCCCTCGTCCTCCTCAGGCAGAGGCTCATATTCCAGACGCGGACGGCTTTTCGCCTTTTCGGCTATCTTCACGGGCGAAATACGGAAGCTTACCATGATAAGCCCCGCCAAAATGAACAGCAGCAGCGGCACCGCGCCGTAAATGCTGAACAGCGACTTTGCACCCGTACCCAGCAGGCCGGACAGGACGCCTCCGGAGAGCATATCCCGACCGTCGTGATACAGCACGGATATAAGAGCTCCCTGCGCCGAGGCGGGCTCCCTGTAAAACAGCACATGCGCCAGCGCGCCGACCACTACCGGCAGCAGAAGCGCGCACACCGTCCTCAGGCACACGGGGCGGCCGCGGTGGAAAGCCAGTATCACCGCGCAGCTCAAAAGCGCCGGCGGGAATATGTAGTAGCCATACCCTATCAGTCCCTTTATAAAGCGGCAGAAATAGTCAATAAACAGCGCGTCCACCTTGAAATATCCGATAAATGAAAACAGTCCGAGAAAAAAGCATACGGCGGCGCCGACCTCGCGGCGAATCGGGCGCTGCTGCGGCGCCGAGGCCGCAGCCTTTCCTGACACGGACTTGCCAGCAGAGGATTTTCCGCCCTGTTTCTTAGCCGCATGCGCCCCGCCCTTCGCGGCGGTTGTTTTTTTAGCATTTGTAGCCATGAGCTCACCTCAAAGAATTATTGAAAGAATCAGTGTAAGCGCACCGGCCGCCCAGCAGTAGTAGGCGAATTTGCCGAACTGGCCCTTGCGGCATATCATCCTGACCAGGCTGACCGCAAAGTATCCGGATACCATCGCCACAAGCATACCGACAAAATAGGCCGGCAGGAGCGAGGCGTCTATTCCCTCGCTTATTGCGTCAAACAGGCTGAGAATGTTCGCGCCCAGTATGGCGGGGATTGAAATCAGAAAGGAAAACTTCGCGGCGAACTCCCTGTCCAGCCCCGTGGCAACGCCCGCGGAAATTGTCATGCCCGAGCGGGACAGGCCAGGCACCGTCGCCAGAGCCTGGGCCACGCCTATCGCCAGAGCGCCGCCGACACTCATGCTCTTTTCATTGCGGTGACCGTTTCTGAGCCTGTCGCTGGAGAACAGCACCAGTCCCGTCACAAGAAAGGCCGCGCCGATGAACCATGTGTTGTAGTACAGCGCGTCGATGTACTTTTTAACAGGCAGAATGACAAACAGCGGCAGCGTGGCAAGCACCATCATGATAAGCAGCCGCGCCCCCGGGTAGTGCTTCGGACCGCCCGGCTGCGGGTGGCCGATGCTGCGCACACAATCGATGCTGTCGGTTATTATCGCCGCAATGTCGCGTCTGTAAACTATGCACACCGATATCAGCGTTCCCAGGTGCAGCAGCACGTCGAAAAACAGATGGCCCTCCTCGGCTGTGGACATATTGAAAAAATTTTGCAGCACGGAAAGGTGTCCCGAGCTGGATATCGGCAGAAATTCCGCTATGCCCTGAACAAGGCCCAAAATGATTGCGGCTAAAAAAGACATCGCTTTGCCCCCTTGATGCGCGCCAAGCGCGATTTTAGACTGTTAGAGTATATTACCACAAATTTATCCAAAGTACAAGTCGTCAAGCGTCGGTCCATGCGTGTTTTTCAGCGCCTCAGCCGCAAAGCCGCACCTCCCCTTTCAGCTCTCCGCTCCGCGCAAAAACACTACATTTTGTGTGCAGCAGCAAATTTTTCAGTACTATGCAGCCAGCATATTGTATTTGATGTTTCGGTCCTGTAGAATTAACAGGAACAAGTAATCAGGACGTGTGAGTCTTTTTCGACGGTTTTCCCCTCTGCCCCTGTAAAGACATCACAGCCCGAAATGACAGGAGGACACTTAAAATGAAAACGAAAATTGCCGCTGTGCTGCTCGCCGCCGTCACGTGCCTTTCCCTGTGCGCCTGCGGAAAAACCGAGGCCGCTCAGGCCGCGGACGACCTGATAGCCGCAATCGGAGAGGTGACGCTCAGCAGCGAGGGCGCCATAAGCGCGGCTGAGAGCGCCGTCGCCGCGCTCACGGACGAGGACCTGAAGGGACTTGAGGGAGCGGGCACACTTGAACAGGCTCGCTCCGCCCTTGAGGAGCTGAAAAAAGCCAAGCTCATCAGCGACGTGGAGGACGCTATCGCCGCGATTGGCGAAGTAAACCTCGACAGCGGCGACGCCATAAGCGCGGCGAGAAAAGCCTACGACTCGCTTGATTCCGCGCTCCGGAACAGTGTCAGCAGCTACAGTGTGTTGACCGAGGCCGAGGACGCCTTCTTTGCCGCACAGGTCAGAGATGTGGAGGACGTCATTGACGCCATAGGAACTGTCACTCTCGACAGCGCGAGCACCATTGACGCCGCCCTGGCCGTGTGCGACAGATACGACGGGACCGTACTTGAGGCCGTGAGCAATTACGACAGGCTCGTCGCGGCGGAGGAGAGGCTTTCCCAGCTCAGGATTGAAAGCGTGCAGGAGCTCATAGGCGCCATCGGCGAGCAGGTCACCCCTGACAGCGCCGCGGCTGTTGAGGCTGCGCAGTCCGCCTTCGACGCGCTCTCCGCCGAGGAGCAGGGCAGGGTTGCCAACGCGCAGGCCCTCAGCGCCGCCTCGGCTCAGTACAACGAGCTCAAGGCGGCAGCCGAGCTTCAGGCCGAGATTGACGAGGCCCGCGGCATTATACGAGTGACAAATGTGGCCTTTTCCAGCCCCGACAGCGCAGGCGGCGTTGAGCTTTACTTCAACTTTGTCAACAACTCCGAGAAGACGATAAAGTACATAAACTTCGGCGTGACCTTCTACAACGCCGTCGGAGACGTGGCTGTGTGTCAATACAAGAAGGACATAATTAACTACTGCACCGAAACCGGTCCCTACGAAAAGGGCGAGGGATTAAGCGGCAACTACTGGTATTGGGGCGATTACTACAACTGGGAAATTGCCTCCTGCGAGCTGGTGTACCTGAACATCGAATACATGGACGGCACGGAGGTCACGCTCACACAAGACCAGATTGACTATGTTCAGTATTAAATCCCGACTGAATTTGCCCTGTGCAAATCAGCAAATATATTTAACAAACAGGAGGAAACAAAAATGAAAAGAATTCTCACATTCACGCTCGCCGCGGTCATGCTGCTTGCGATGGCAGCCTGCGGCAGCCAGCCCGCGCCCGCTCCTGCACCCGAGGCAACCCCCGCCACCGCTACGGAACCCACTCCGGCTCCGGCTCCCGCTCCCACTCCCACGCCTGAGCCCACTCCGGAGCCGACTCCCGAGCCCCCCGCCGCGGAAAAGCTCGCGCTCGGCGACAAAATTGAGCTTGATTTTGTCGAAATTACAATAGACGAGGCCGGCATCTCCGACAACATACAGCAGGAAATCAAGAACGGCTATACCACCTACATACACGGTCCCGACCCTGAGGAGGGCAAGATGTTCGTATATATCCGCGGCACCATAACCAACCTCGACGCCTCGCCCATCAGCAGCGTAAATATCGGAGGCAATGTACAGATGGGCAAGTACAGCTACGATGTTGACCGTATCGATATGTATGAGGACAGCGGAAACTGGGCTTACGGTATTGACCCGCTGTTTACCTACAACTACACGATTTATGTTTCCATTCCCTCCAAGCTTGCCGAGACCGGAGAGTCCTGCACCATGACAATCGGCTTTAAGGACCTGTTTGAGTACATGATGAGCGATGAGGAGGCCGCATACCAGTACTCCATAGATATTGCCTGAGCCGCGGCAGCTGTATGTTGAACTTTTATTCAGTAAGGAGTAAAACATGTCAAAAAAATTCTTATCGGCAATACTGGCCGTGCTTATGCTCTTTTCCCTGCTTCCAGCCTCTGCTTTCGCGGCGGAGGGAGGTACGGGCGATTTTACCTTAGATGCGCCGGCGCTGCGCGTACTCACACAGGACGAGGCGATTGGCGGGCAGAATTTCAAGGCCGGCAAGATTGTGCTGGAAAGCATACCGGAAAGCCTGCCGTATTTCGCCGTT
>CATJWA010000112.1 GCA_949744025.1 uncultured Eubacteriales bacterium | reverse complement strand
TACACGGCGGCGCGGCGGCTCTACCTCACCGGTGAAGTAGGGCTTCATCGGCGCCATGCCGGAGTTAATCAGCAGCAGCGACTTGTCATCCTTCGGAATGAGTGAAAAGCTCGGCAGGCGCAGATGTCCCTTAGTCTCGAAAAACTTAAGAAACAGCTCGCGCAGCTCGTTTAGTCCAATATACCTGTGTGCCATTTATCTTTCCTCCAAAAATGAATATAAATATTTATAACTTATATATAAAAAAGCTCCGCCCCTGATATATAGGGGCGAAGCTTTGAGACTCCACGGTACCACCCTAATTTGCCGCTCTCGCGGCATCTCAGACGTCCTTTAACGGGGACGTGGCGGGGCGCTCGTCGCGCCCGGGCTCGGAAGCGGCCGTCTCCATACGCCGGTCGGGAGTTTTCACCTGCTCTCCCTCTCTGCTGACCTCGTCTGTAAACTCTTTTCGTCATAGCCCACAAAATATTACCCTGTTATTTTAGCACAGTATCCATGCTTGTCAACACTTTTTTGCAAAATACGGGGAGAATTTCGTTCATTTTTCCGTCTTGAGCTTTCTGAGTATTGACAGGCGCGGCACAGAGACAGGCAGCGGTATATGCAGCTCCATCATCGCATGACAGGCTGAGTCCTCTACCTCGCCGTCCGCGTTCCGGAGCTCGGGGCAGGTCAGATTCAGGGGCTTTTCGCCCGGGCGGACCAGCTCAAGTGCGTCGCCGGCGGCAAATTTGTTGCGCTGGGTAAAAACCGCCCTTCCTTCCCCGTCCGTTCTGCCTTCCGCCACGGCACAGACCGCCGCGTCGGCAAAATACATCGCGTCGGGATAATACTGTCCGGGCTCTCCGAAATAAAAGCCTGTGCAGTACTGACGGTGGCTTATTTTCATGCACTCGTCAAGCCAGGCTTTGTCAAAGGGCCGGTCAGCAATACAGTCGTCCAGAGCGCCGCGGTAGGCATAGGTGGCAATCGCGGCATAATATGCGCTTTTCATGCGTCCCTCTATTTTCAGGCTGCCTATTCCCGCATCCAGCAGTTTCGGAATATGCTCTATCATACACAAGTCGCGCGAGTTCATTATATGTGTGCCGCCGTCCTCGCTTATCTCAAAATACTCGCCCGGACGCTTTTCCTCCACAAGATGGTACTTCCAGCGGCAGGGTTGGGCGCACTCTCCGCCGTTCGCGTCGCGGCCTGTCATGTAGTTGGACAGCAGGCAGCGGCCGGAGAAGGAGACGCACATCGCCCCATGGACAAAGGCCTCCAGCTCTAACTCCTTTGGAGTCTTTGCACGGAGCTCAGCAATTTCCTCAATGCTCATCTCCCTCGCCAGAACCACTCGGGACGCGCCCATATCATGCAGTACGCGCGCTGTCGCCGAGTTTACAACGCCAAGCTGCGTGCTCACATGCAGCGGCACACGCGGGGCATACCGCTTTGCCAGCGCCATCACGCCTAAGTCGGCTATAATAAAGCCGTCCGCTCCCGCATCTGCGGCGTGCTCCAAAAACTCAGGAAGCCGCTCCAGCTCCCGCTCATGCGGCAGCGCATTCACCGTCACATAAATTTTTGCACCCGCCGCGCGGCACAGCTTCCCCGCTGAGACCATCTGCTCAAAATCGAAATTGCCCGCAGAGGCACGCAGGCCAAAGCTTTTCCCCGCCAGATAAACTGCGTCCGCCCCGTAGCACAGCGCCATCTCCAGCCGCTCCATGTCCCCTGCCGGGGACAGAAGCTCAGCCTTACGTGCCGGTATAGTTTTCATAGTCCTGTGTAGCCGTGAAGGCCTGGAACTCATTGTAGTTTGTAAAGAAACGGTGGGCGCCCGTGGAGGTGTCAAGCGCATAGTAGTAATAGCTTGTGCCCGCCGGCTGGAGCGCCGCGTTTATCGAGGATATGCCGGGATTGCATATCGGCGTGGGCGGCAGGCCGGGGTACAGGTTGGTGTTATACGGGCTGTCCGCGTTGCGTATGCTGTCGGGAATATTCAATCCGCCCTCGTACTCGGGGTATTCATAGAGTATCGTGGCGTCTATACCTAAATTCATACCGGCGTTAAGACGATTGTAGATTACGGAGGCTATAACCGCGCGCTCCTCGTCGTTGGCGGCTTCCTTTTCTATCATTGACGCTATCGTCACCGCCTCGCGGAAGCTGATGTGCAGGTTCTCGCACTGCTTCCACATATCGGCCGTAACCTTGTAGTGCAGGGCTGAAAGAAACTTGTTTATAACGCTCGACGCCTGCTCCCCCTGATAAAAATCATAGGTGTCGGGGAAAATGAAGCCCTCAAGATACGACGCGTCTCCGTTTTCCGCGTCCTCGAGAAAGGCAAAGTTATATTTATAGTTGGCTGCGGCGTCATAAAGGTCCTCGGCAGAGCAGACCTTGTTCTCCTCCAGGCGCTCAAAAATCTGGCGCATCGTATAGCCCTCTGGGAATGTCAGCTTCGTCACTATCATTGACTCCGTACCCACCTGCATATTGGTTATAAGCGCACGGTAGTCCAGCCGAGTGGAGAGCTCATAGCTGCCTGGGGCAAGCTTTGTCGAGGCGTTTGAAACCTTTGCAAAGAGCTTGAACAGCCATTTGTACTCGATTATTCCCTCGTTCTTGAGCTGGTCGGCCACATAATCAATATCCGCCACGCTCACAGTTTTCTTTCCGGTGACCTTGCCGCTGCTGTCCTTGACCTCGCGCTGCTCCTCGGTGAATATGTCCTCCGGCAGCGTTACGGTCGCGCTTATTTCCTGCTTGTTGAGAGCCAGAACATCGCTGGCTGCCATCCAGCCCACACAGGCAAGTATTACAGACAAGCCGATTATGAACACCGCGTACATCATCCCGCCGAGGCAGCCGAGGCGCCCGTCCCGCCGTGTTCTCACGGGGCGGTAGTCGCGTTCTTCTATATCCATATCGGCATCCTTAACGGCATAGCGGTCATGTGCCTGCTCTCGCCCGGAGCCGTGGGTATTTTCCTGTCCAAAGACGTCCACCAGTGGATTGTTGAGATAGTTCTCCCCCCTGCGGGCTCCGGAATCATTTTTCCTTTTTTCGGAATCAGCCATAAGCTTCTCCTTTACAAGTGTTGTGCTCAACCGGCTTTGCCGGATTTTAATTTTTTCGGTGTCGAAGCGTGTAACAGCCTCGGCACCTGCGGCATAGTATGAGTCAGACGGGGGCCGAAAGGCTTCCGCAGCCAAAGAAAACCGGCGCGTCAGCCTGCCTCCTCCGCACAGGGCTCTGACTGCGAATCAAAAAATTTTCTGTGTGCGGGGAAAGGATATAATTATGTTCTGCGGAAATGGAAACGGAAACTGCTGCCTGTGGATAATCATCATCCTCATCGTCCTGTTCGCCTGCGGCGGCAACGGCTACGGCTACGGCAACAACTGCTGCTGCAACAACAACTGCTGCTGCAACGACAACTGCAACAACAACTGCTGCTGCTAAGCATCAGAACACTACATCGCGCTTTCCCGGCGGGGCTCAATAGAGCCCCGCGCTTTTATTTATACACTCAAGCAGGTTGGCATAAACCTCACCGTGTATTGACTCAACGCTACGCATCGCTCCGTTTTCCGCACAGCGTATACGCTTCCAGCCGTAATGCTCGCAGGCATAGCGTCCCGCGTACAAGCATGCCGAGAGGTATGCCAGGTCCTTCTCGTGTATATCAGCACTCGTATCCGTGCGCCTTTGCCGCTCGAGCATCTGCCGGCGGGCGATCTCCAGGTCCACGTCCAGATACAGCACCATGTCCGGACGCGGAAGGCCGAGGCGGTCAAACTCGAACTCGTACAGCCAGTCCAGAAATTCCTGCCGCTCCCCCTCCGGCACCTTTGAGCCCTGATGGCACGCGTTTGACGTTGTATAGCGGTCCGCCAGAACAAGTCCGCCGTGCTCGTAATATTCCTGCCAGTCTGTCTTAAACGAGGCAAAGCGGTCCACCGCATAAAAGGCCGAGGAGGCGTATGCGTTCACGTCCGTCGGCTTCGAGCCGTAGCTTCCGGCAAGGTACTCGCGGATAAGCGCTGAGCTTGGCTGGTCATATCGAGGAAAAATAATGCTCTTAAAGCTTCTCCCCTCATCGGTGAGTCTCCGGCAAAGCCGCTTATACTGCGTAGACTTGCCGCTGCCGTCTATACCCTCTAAAACAATGAGCTTACCCCGCATAATTTTAACCCCTCACACGCCGCGCCATAACAAGCAGCATAAATTTCGGCAGCTTCATCATGCGCCCTATGCGCCGCGGCTCCTTCATAAGCCTGTAAAGCCACTCCAGTCCGGCCTTCTGCCAGAATTCCGGAGCACGCTGCACAGTTCCGGCAAACACGTCCATGCTGCCTCCCGCGCCAATCATAAGTCCTGCTTCAAGGCTGCCGGCGTGCGCCCGCATCCAAAGCTCCTGCTTCGGCGCGCCAAGGCACACAAGCAAAAGGTCCGGCCGCGCGGCGTTTATTTTCTCAACTATCGGAGTGTCGTCGGTGAAATATCCGTTGTTCGTGCCGGCTATTTGTATGCCCGGAAAAAGTTTTTTTATATTTTCCGCCGCGGTTTCCGCCACGCCCGGCTTTGCTCCGAACAGGAACACGGACTGTCCGTGTTCCGCCATGCGGCGCATAAGTCCGCACGAAAAATCAATCCCCGGCAGCTTTTCCTTCAGCGGAGTGCGGAGTAGTTTCGCTCCGTATATAACTCCTATGCCGTCTGCTATTACAAGCGGAGCCTCCTCAACGGCGCGGGCCATCTCGGGGTTTTCCCTGCACAGCAACACTATTTCCGGGTTCGGTGTTACAACATAGGCTCCGCGGCGTTCTTCCATAAGAGCGCAGGCCATGTCCAGCGCTTCGTCCATAGTAAGATTGTCAAACTTCGTATCCAGCACGTCAATACGCATGTAATTCCTCAAATCTGCGAGAAAACCTCGCCTATCTTGTCTCTTATTATCAGGTCGGCCATGGCGTCCGCTCCCGTCTCTGTGCGGTTTATGAGCACCAGCTTATGGCCGCGGTAGTAGTTTATCAGCCCCGCAGCGGGGTACACCGCCAGCGAGGTGCCGCCTATTATCAGCATGTCCGCGTTGCGGATAAAGTGTATCGCGCCGGAGACCGTATCGTCGTCGAGCGCCTCCTCATACAGCACTATATCGGGGCGGATGACGCCGCCGCAGTCGCAGCGGGGCACGCCCTCGCTGACATTCATGCACTCTGCGCTCACGCTTTTGCCGCAGCGCGAGCAGTACGCGCGCAGCAGCGAGCCGTGCAGCTCCAGCACGTTTTTGCTGCCGGCAGCCTGATGCAGACCGTCGATGTTCTGGGTTATAACGGCGCGGAGCTTGCCCTCGGCCTCAAGCTGCGCCAGACGTATATGCGCGGCGTTGGGTTTTGCACCCGCTATACTCAGTTTATCGTGGTGAAAACGGTAGTATTCCTCCGGATTTTTCTCAAAGAAGCTGTGGCTGAGAATTGTCTCCGGCGGAAAGGCGTAGGTCTGGTTATACAGCCCGTCCACACTGCGGAAGTCGGGAATCCCGCTCTCCGTCGACACTCCGGCCCCGCCGAAAAACACTATGTTGTCGCTGCCCCGGACCATTTCCCTGAGCTTTTGAATGTTCTCGTTCACCGCGCCGCGCCTCCCGTAAATATATTCTTTCCTGAAATCTCCGGATTTACCAGTAATTAAGCTATCATGGTATTATACTCCGCTTTGCATCATTTTTCAAGCGAAACGGCCCCTTAAAAGGGGCCGTTCACTGTTTTTTTAGAATTCACAGCGGGCACTGAAGGCCAGCTTACCGTCTTCCTTGTAGCCGCGCAGCAGCTTCGCGCCGTCCTTTTCTCCCGTCTCAAAGCTGACAACGGTGCCGGGCATTATCTCGCTGGCGTAGTCTATCTGCACGAATTTCATCATCCGCGGTTCTCCGCCCCAGAAGCCCAGCTCGTCGCACACTAAGTACAGGTACGCCGGCGAGGTGAGGTGTCCGTTGCCGTCGCAGTCGCTGTAGCGCACGGTCTGAGTACCAGCGGGCTTATAGTCGCACTCCATGTCCATGCGCGTCAAAAACTTCGACTGCGCCTCACGCGGCGGGGTTTTCCACAGCGGTTCAATCTCCTCTATGTCCATGACCTTGCGCTTCGCCGCGTTGACCGGCATGAACACCGAGTCAAAGCGAATCATCAGCTCATCGTCCCGGTAACCCTCTACGTAGAAAATATACCTACCGTTTTCGATAACCCGCGGGAAGGTATGATAGCTTATGGTGTCCCAGATGTTCACCTGGGCATACTGGTAGATTCGCATACGTGAAATCATCCACGTCGCGCCGACCTTCTCAAATATCACGTCCCTGTCGCAGCCGTCTCGCCGGATGTCGCACAGCACGCTGTTGAGGCACTGCCGCAGAATCACCGCAGGGGACAAAACTCTGTTGTAGTCACCCTCCATAGGTGTTATCAGAACTCTGTGCTCATTCATTTCTGCCACCGCTCCTTGCGTAATAGAATATGTACTGCTGGGCCAGTCCCGCGTAGGGCCCCAGGGTTTTCGGGTCAAAGTCCGGCGGGAAGTGCTCGGCAAGGGCGCGCTTCATCCACACGTCTATGGGGAAGGCGTCCAGATGCCCCAAGCCGAACAGCACCGCGCAGTTTGCAACCTTTTTGCCCACGCCTCTGACCGAGAGCAGGGCCTTCATGGCCGCGTCCGTGTCTGTATTTGCCAGCGCCTCCAAATCCAGCGCCCCGCTGTCCACGGCGCGGGCGGCGTGGATTATATACTCCGCTCGGTAGCCGCAACGCAGAGGCGCCAGGTCCCTCTCCTCAAGCCGGGCGAGCACCGCGGCGTCGGGGAAGGAGTACAGCGTCTCGCCCTCTAAGTCTATCGGCTGGCCAAAGCAGTGACAGAGAGTCTCGACTATCTTTTTTATGCGGGGTATGTTGTTGCACTGGGAGATTATGAAGCTGCACAGCGCCTCCCAGCGCTCCTGGCGCAGTATTCTTATGCCCGCGCCGAACTCGGCGCAGCGGCGCAGGTAATCTCCCGCGTCGAAGCCGAGGCGTATGGCCTCGTAGTCCAGATTGAGGTCGAAATAGTCCCTCCAGAAATTATTGAAATCCTCGGGCGTGGATTTTATATACACGCGGCCGTTCTCCGTCACCACCCGCGCGGCCCGTCCTCCGGCCACTCCGGTGTACACTCCTTTTTCGTCCGCGTTCCAGCGAAAGCACTGCCCGCACTCGAAGGTCTTTACAGGGTCGAGCTCCCGCAGCGTGCCGAGGGCTATCATGTTGTCGGTTAAGCATTCTGTCATGGCGATTTATCTCCGTTGTATATTTTTTCGGATACTCCGCATTATAGAACATTTTTTATCCCCCGTCAATCCACTCAGCCTCGCAGAGTTCGCGCTCGTACCCCAAGGGCACTTTGTCGCCGCCGACGGCTCGGGCGCAGGCGCGAATAAATTTAAAATTTTTTTGGCAGGACATGCGCCTGCCAAAAAACACTTTGCGCACAACGTGCGTCGAACCCCTTGCCGCCAAAGGCGGCAAGGGGTTCGACGCGTAGTGAAGCGAATCCCCTCAAATAAAGAAACCGCGGCTTTCAAGCCGCGGCCTTTTTATTTGATTTTTTTAATAGTAGCGCCTGTTCTTGTTCTTGCGTGCTGCTTCGGATTTCTTACGGCGCTTTACGCTGGGGCTCTGGTAGTACTCCTTCTTGCGAAGGTCGCTCATCACGCCGGCCTTGGCACAGCTGCGCTTGAATCTTTTAAGAGCGTTGTCCAGAGACTCATTCTCCTTGACATAGACTTCTGACATTTTATATCCCTCCCTCCAAATACGCCTTTCGGCGCTTCAAGGG
>CATJWA010000111.1 GCA_949744025.1 uncultured Eubacteriales bacterium | reverse complement strand
TGGTCATCTCCACGAGCGTCACGTCGAGTCCGCGCTTTAGCAGGGCTTCGGCCGTTTCCAAGCCTATAAAGCCGCCGCCGATGATTACCGCGGATTTTATCCCGCCGCTGAGCGCGGACATGATATTGTCAACGTCGTCTATCGTGAAAACGGTGCTGACGTTTTTCAGCTCCGCGCCGGGTATTCTCGGAATGAGCGGGCGGCAGCCGGGGGCGAGAATGAGCTTGTCGTAGCCCTCCTCGAAGCTGCCGGAGGCGGTTTTGACAGTGACGGTTTTAGCGCCGCGGTTTATGGACGTGACCTCGTGATGCAGGCGGACGTCGATGTGAAAGCGCCTGCGGAACAGCTCGGGCGAGACGAGCAGGAGATTGTCCCGCTTCGGTATATCGCCACCGACGTAGTAGGGCAGTCCGCAGTTGGCAAAGGATACATAGGGCCCGCGCTCAAAGACAACTATCTCGGCGCTGTCGTCCATACGTCTTGCGCGCGCGGCGGCCGAGGCTCCGGCAGCGACGCCGCCGATGATAACAATTTTCATGGCAAAGCCTCCGTTCCCCAGTTTATTCGTCCTCTAAAATCATCTCACAGGCCACCTTGACGGCGGCCGCGACGACCTGGGCGCACTTCTCGGCGTGACCCTCGAGATACATAAACTCCTCGTGCTGTACGGGGTCGGTGAGTATGTAGCTGCGGCCGAACATCTTCTTGTGCAGCTCGGGACACATGACGGTGCCCATCTCCTGCGTGAAGCGGTCCCTGTACTCGGTGAATTTCCGGCAGCCGGTCTCGATAAGGTCGGGATTGGTTTTTTCCTGCTCCATGGTGGAGTTGTACTTCAGCCCTACGGCAAGGAGTCCGGCGCAGTAGGCGCCGCAGGAGCCGCTGGCGGAGCCGCAGCCGCCGGCAAGGGAGAGCGAGGCCGTGACCAGCTCCTCGGGAATGAAATCAAACGCCTGCTTGAGCCCGTACATGGCGCTGCGTGCGCACACGTCGTCCCGTATCTGGGCTTCGACAGCGGCGTCAACGGCTTTTTTTATTATTTCTTCTTTAGACATGGTGTTTACAGACATTACTATACCTCCATAAAACAATTTTACATACTCTACTATAAAATGTAAGGTATTTCAAAAGAGCTGTCAATAGACAGCTCTTTTGAATTGGGTAACTATGTGTTGTAGCCCCGTAAGGGTTTATTACAGCGTGAACGGGTCAACAAACAGGCCCATCATAAGCCAGCCTAATGTGATGGAAATGATGAATACAAACAGCGAGCGCAGCAGGGACCAGCCGCTGAGCCTGCCGAACGATATATAGCCCGTATCCTCCTTGGCGAAAACCATAGCGATGTGCGGCGTGGCGCCGGGAACAAGGATGCCCATCTGAATCGCGGGGAATAGAGCGGAGAGCATGGCCGCGGGATTGGTGCCGACCTGAACGCACACGACATAAATGACTGGTATGATGACGAAAATGACGGCGATATTGTCAATGACGTTGGTGGCGATAAGACAGAAGGCTACGAGGAACACATACAGAGCATAGGGGCTGAGACGTTCACATATGGGTTGTACGATGTCGGTAAGCCACTGGAGAATGCCTGTGCTTTCGGAGGTCATGGGGCCGCAGACAGCGCCGAGGCCGACGAGCATGAGCAGTGCAAACCAGTTAAAGCCGCTGCCTGCCAGCTGGTCAAAGGTTACAAACCTGCTGCCGTCGCGCTTGCGGATGAACATGGCCACACAGGCGAAAAGGGCGGAGTAGCCCGTGACGGAGGGTGAAACCAGAAGGGTTTTAACCGCACTGTTGGGCAGGAAATTCGGGATGAGCTGAATAAGGACATAGACTATCAGTACGCCGAGGGCCAGCTTCATGTCCTCGTTGAGAGGCTCAACCGTTTCGGGAACGTAGTTGCGGACCTCATCGACACAGCCGCGGCACAGCAGCCAGGTTATGAAGAAGCAGAAAGCCAGAAGCGCCAGAGTGTACACACCGTTCATTATCATGTTCGGCACGGTGTAGTTGATGATGCTGATGCGGCTGTCGAAGGCGGTCATGATGCTGTACATGAGCGTGGGTCCCTGCTGGAAGGGCATGGCCAGGCAGGACTGTATGCACAGTACGCAGGTGTCTAAAAGAATGAACAGGGTCCAACGGTTGCCCTTCATATTCAGCTTACGGTAAATGTCGATGACCAGCTCGATCATGATGGCCAGGATGATAAGCGGGTGGATGAAAACTGTCAGAATTGTGCTGGCAAAAAGAATGCAGAAGGTCAGCGCCCAGGGGCGGCCCTTGGTCATTCTGGCGTTGAGTATGCGCGTGGCCAGAGCTTTCGCCAGACCCGAATACTGCACCATTCCGGACACAAGAAGAATACTGAACATCATTATGAAGGGAGAGCTGCTAAAGCCCGCGGCATAGGCGGCTATAACATCGCCTCCGTAGGCTCCGCTGAAGGTCATAATAAGCGGGCACATGAGGCATGGTATCGCGTACTGCTTGACGAAGCAGAGCCCGTAGAGCAGGCCGACGAAAGCGGCAAGCGTATGCATTCCCGTGGCGGTCAGTGCTCCGACGGGCGGAATGTTCCAGACAATTATCTGCAACAGGGCCCATGCGCCAAGGTGAATATAGTGACTTCGCGTTTCCTTTTTGTTTACTACAGAATTTTCCATGTGTTCGCACTTCCTCATTTTTGTTTTTCAGATGATGTCACTCGATGGGAACAGGGAAATCGATATCGTCTCTGAGCTTGCCTACAAATTCGTTCATTGCGGCGACTTTCCTTTGGCTTTCCTCGTCCTTGCAGACAAAGGGCAGCACCCACTCCATTTCATAGAGCGCCTGAACTACCTCACCTGTTTTCTGATACGGTATGCTGATTATATGCAGGCCCTGGGGATAGACGCCCTTCATCTGCATTCCGAGGTGCATTCCGGTGAAAAGATGATTGACCTTCCCGCTTATGTACGGATACACGTAGGACCACGCGCAGCTCATTACATAGCTGCATTTTGACTCCCAGACATCGCCGGATATATAGCTTGAGGCACGGAGCAGAAGCTGTGCGGAGGCGGTATCAGCCACACATATGACGAGGTCGGGATTGAAATTACACTGCGATACGGGGCAGAACAGGACAAAGTTGACAATCCCGCGCTTTATCTGCGGCGCATCGTAATAAAGCCGCGCGTTTGCTCCGGCGGTGCGGAAGGCGCCGAGCTCCTTGCCCATGTAGCCGGCTCCGTGGTTTGAGCCGTGGGGTGAGTCCAGGCCCATCATACCCAGAACAACCTTACCCATACAGTCCTCGTTGTCCACAGAGATGTAAAACGGACGGTTCTCCTTCTGCGCCTTGGCGAGGAAGCAGCACAGAAAGTCTTTCTCCTCTGCCTGCTCGTAGCCCTTTGGGCGGTTGCGGCAGAGCTTCACCGCTATGGCGGGGTAAGGCATGTTGAGCTTTTCAAAAATTTTCTGTTCTCTTTCGCCGAACATGTATTAAGCTCCTCTCTCAAATAATTTTTTACTTGTCACCTTTGGGAATCCACCACTTTTCGCCGAGGGTGTTGCCGGTTTTTTCGTAAACCGCATTTGGGCCGCCGGAGAAGTGGAGGATGGGCCTGTCAATCTCCTCAACGGCAAAAATACTATGGTGCAGGCCGGCGGGAATCCAGACAAGGCTGCTTTTGTCTATGTACATAACCTCATCTTCGATCTCCATCCTTATGCGTGCGTGCAGGTTCATGGGGTCGTCGGGGTCTGTGCCCATGAAGCCGAGAAACTCGTCCCAGCTGTGGACATGGGAGTTCTTTCCGAGGTCATAGGGCTGGAAATACCACACAACCTCCACATAGGGAGAACCCTTCATGGTGGTGTCGTCCATAAAGAGAATTTTGTTGTAATATTTGCTCTTTACCTGGTCCGGCTCCAAGCCCTGCTTGTACATCTGAGATACCAAATTGTCATATTTGCCCATAATATTAACCCCTTTCCTTTGGCTGTTTGTGCTTTATTGCACTTTGTGCCATTGTACTGGTTTTATTGTGATTTTGGAAACAGTGTTTGTGCATGCGGCACAAAATCAATTTGTGGTGGGCTTTGGCAGGTAAAAAAATAAGCCGGCGCTCCGTTTGAGGAACGCCGGCTTGTCAGACTGAGAAAAGTGCAAGAAATATGTCTAAATTTGATTGATAAAATCCACCACAAAGTGAAGGGCCACGCCAAGAGGAACAGCGTGGCGGCGCAGGGCGCTGAGCTGGAGGTAGTCCGCGCCGGAGCCAAAGGGGTCTATTCCGGCGACATATTCCTTAAGGCGGGGAAGATAGGGCGGGAGAAACTCGCGCAGCCGGCCGCCGAGCACAACGTCGCAGTCCAGCGCCATGCGGATATTGCTTATACCAATGGCAAGATGGCGCAGCATATTTTCCCACAGCGCGGAGTATTCCTGATAACAGGGGCCGTGCCGCTCAATCGTGGAGAAAAAGTCCTCCGGTGTGACACCAAAGGCGTTTTGTATCCGGCGCGGAGAGCAGTACGACTCAAGGCAGCCCTGCTTGCCGCAGGTGCAGGCAAGGCCGCCGGGCTCAACGCACATATGCCCGAACTCGGCGCTGCGCCGGTTGTTTCCCAGGTAGGGACGGCCGTCGAAAAGTATGGCCCCGCCGACGCCGTTTTCAAGCGAAAGATAGGCCATGTCGCCGACCCCGCTGCGTTCAAACCATTCAGCATAGCCGCCGCAGGTGGCGTCATTCTCAATGTAAACAGGGTAGGGGATATGAGCGGTAAGACCGTCAAGCGAGGTGTCGCGAAGATGCAGTGTGGGAGCCGCGGTAATGTGACGCGCGTCCGGCGACATGACGGCGGGAATTGCAATACCAACGCCGAGCAAGCGCTCGCGGTCGATGCCGCTGTCGTCAAGAAAACGTTCAAGCGACTCGTAAAGGAGCTTGCCGGAGCCGGAAAATATGACCCCAGCATTGATGGAAAGCTGGCGGTAGGCCAACTCATTTAACAGAAGGTCGGACGCGACAAAGCGCAGATGGTGCTCCGTGACGGATATTCCTACAGCCGTGCGCACCTGCGGAACGATGGACAGGCCGCTGACCTTACGTCCTCCGGTGGATAGCTGTTCTCCGGATTCGCATACCAGTCCAAGCTCCATGAGCTTTGACAGGTTCTGGTAAACCGTTGGCATACTCAGTCCCAGCTCACGAGCCAGACTTTGGCGCGAGCAAAAGCCTGTGGAGTGATAGAGATAATTATAAATGCTACCCGCGACGGAGCTTCTGCGCTCGGCGCCTGATAAGTCCATTGCAACTGTCACATCCTTATTGTTATTGTGCTGTCAGATTATGTACCAAGTATAGCAAAAAGAAACGCATAAGACAAGAAATAGTGCGTCCGTAAAGGAATTACTGTAGGATACACCAATGATAAGTCAATAGAGTTTACAAAAAGCTACAAATTCATATGACATGTTGCACTAAAACAGGTATATAAAACAGTTCATAATCGGCAAAAAGCTCGCTAAAATGAAATATAGTATTGACATTTATGAAGCTGCTTTATAAAATAGCCTCAGAAACGAAAGCTTTCGTTTCATTCCCCCGCCAGGCGGGGGAAGAATAAACCATCAGGAGGAATTGAAAATGAAAAAAGTTCTTGCACTGATTCTTGCGCTGTGTATGTGCCTGTGTCTTGCCGCATGCGGCGAAAAGCCGGCCGAGAATCCCAGCGACAGCAACCCTGCTCCCGCAGCAACCCCGGCCCCCGCGGAGAACAAGGCTCCGTCTGACGGAAAGACTGACGAGCCCGCTCCCACCGACGAGCAGAAGACGGTCGGCATAGCGATGCCCACTCAGGCTCTTGAGCGTTGGAACCGTGACGGCGCATATCTGGATGAGCAGTTCAAGGCCGCCGGATATGAGACCATCGTGACCTACTCCGACAACAAGTCCGAGCAGCAGGTCAACGACATTCAGAACATGCTCGCTCAGGGCGTGGACCTTCTGGTCATCGCGGCTATTGACGGCAACGCGCTCAACACCGTTATGAACGACGCCGGCGCGGCTGACGTACCCGTCATTGCCTATGACCGCCTTATAATGAACGACAACACCTCTTACTACGTATCCTTCGACAACTACACTGTCGGCGTGCTTCAGGGCACCTATGTCAAGGAGGCTCTGGACCTGGACAACGCAGCCGGCCCCTTCAACATCGAGTTCACAGGTGGCGACCCCGCGGACAACAACGCTCCCTTCTTCTTCAACGGCGCCATGGATACCCTCAAGCCCTACATTGACAGCGGCAAGCTCATAGTCGTGTCCGGCCAGACCGAGTTCTCCGCAGTCGGCACCGAGCAGTGGCAGACCGATGTGGCCCTTGACCGCGCTCAGAACGTGCTGGCCTCCTACTACGCCGACGGCACCGTTCTCGACGCATGGGTCTGCTCCAACGACTCTACTTCTCTGGGCGTAACCCAGGCTATCGAGTCCGACTACGCCGGAGACAACAGCGTCATCATCACCGGCCAGGACGGCGACGTGGCCAACCTGCGCAACATCAAGGACGGCAAACAGTCCATGACCGTTTACAAGGCTGTGGCAAACGAGGCTGTTGTGACTCTGGACCTTGCAAAGGCGATACTCAACGGCGAGACCGTGGACGAGGGCCTGATTGCCGCCTCCGGCTGGGACTTCGATTGCGCATATGATGTTGAGTCCTACGAGACCTCTGCCGGAAATGCCTGCCCGTCTTTCCTGCTCGTTCCCGATGTTGTCACCGCTGACAACATGGAGGAGAAGCTCGTCACTCCCGGCTACTATGTGGTTGGCACGGATGGCTATCTTGAGGCCACCAACGGCTGATTACATAAAATCCCACAGATAAAGCAATACCGGTGGGCGGGGCACACGCCCCGCCCGCTTTTATTTCTCAGGAGAGCTTTAGAGAGGAGGACCAGCGCGTGGCAAAAATGATTCTGGAGATGAAATCCATTACCAAGGAGTTTCCCGGCGTCAAGGCGCTCGACAACGTCAATCTGAAGGTCGAGGAAGGCGAGATTCACGCTTTGATAGGTGAGAACGGCGCGGGGAAATCCACGCTTATGAATGTGCTGTCCGGCACTTATCCGGCCGGTAGCTATGACGGCGAAATTTATTACGAGGGCAAGCTGTGCCAGTTCAGGACACAGAAGGACAGCGAGGCCCTCGGTATTGTTATCATTCACCAGGAGCTGGCGCTTATACCGCTGCTGTCGATAGGAGAAAATATGTTCCTGGGCAATGAGATAAAGAATAAGATGGGCTACATAGACTGGGACAAAACCTACAGCGAGGCTGAGCGGCATATGCGTCAGGTCGGCCTCAACGAGTCGGCCCAGACTCTGGTAAAGGACATAGGCACCGGCAAGCAGCAGCTTGTTGAGATAGCAAAGGCGTTCTCCAAGCAGGTCAAGCTGCTTATTCTCGATGAGCCGACAT
>CATJWA010000110.1 GCA_949744025.1 uncultured Eubacteriales bacterium | reverse complement strand
TTTCGGAGGCTATCATGTACAGGGTGAAGTTATTCATCAGCAGTATGGGAACGGTGAAAAGCAGGTAGCGGCTGAGATAGTCATGGCAGTAGGCCGAGACCTGTGGCGACAGGCCGAAGGCGGCGAAAAGACTGTCCATGAGCCGGTAGCCGAGCAGGCACATGACAAGGCCCACGACGACGTTGATTAGAATCAGGAAGGTGAAGTCCTGCCGGGCCTCGTCCGGCTTCTGCTCGCCCATCTTTTTCATTATGACGGCGCTGCCGCCGGTGGCCAGCATGGTCGATATCGCGGTGACGAGCTGTATCACCGGCGCGGTCAGATTGATGGCGGAGAGCGCGTCCGTGCCTATGAGGTTGGACACAAACAGTCCGTCAACCATTGTGTAGAAGGACATGAAAACCGACATGGCTATGGTGGGGATGGCAAATTTGAGTATGTTAAGCAGCGTGACGGGGCGGTTGTAGGCGTTTTGCGTATCCATTTTTTTCTCCTTGTTATTGTTTTTTCGGCCGATATATTATATAATAGACCGTACAGTAACTGTACGGTCAAGAGGCGATTTGAAAAAATGGAGAAAAAAAGTAAGCTGCTGACCATAGGGCAGTTTGCCGCGCTGCACGGCATAAACAAGAAAACGCTGATGTGGTATGACGAGGAGGGGCTGTTCAGGCCGGCTTTTATCGACCCAGGGAATGGGTACAGGTATTACAGCTATTATCAGAGCTCAGTGCTGGAAACCATTTTGCTGCTGCGGGAGCTGAACGTGTCGATTGGGGAAATCCGCTCTTTTATGGAAAACCGTTCCGCCGCCGGCATGGAGCGGCTGCTGCGGGAGAAGATTGAGGATTTGGACCGGGACATGGAGCACCTTAAGGCGGTAAGAAAGACGCTGTCAAACCAGAGGCAGAACATGCTGACGCTCATGACGATGGATTTGTCGGAGATAAGCATCGTGGCCAAAAGCGGGCGGAGTCTGGTGACGGTGGAGATAAACAGCGGCACGTCGTTCGACAGGCAGGTTGAAATGATCACGGCGCAGACGAGAAAGTACCAGCTGCGGCGGCTGCACGACGCGTCCTACGGCACCATGATATCCGTTGAGAACCTCTATGCGGGGAAATTCGAGGACTATTCCGCGCTGTTTATTGAGATTCCCTTCCCGATAAGAAAGGCCGGACTGCACATACAGTCCGGGGGAGATTATCTCAGGGCCTTTTACACGGGGCCGTGGGAGGAAATGCGGCGCTGCTATGAAAGGATACTTGAATACGCGCGCGGAAAGGGCCTTGAGCTGACGGGCTTTTCATATGAGAGCATCATAAACGAAAACGTGATTGACAGGGTCGAGGACGCCATAATCCAGATAGAAATACCTATAAAAAGCCGGACCGATTAGCGGTCCGGCTTTGGGATTATTTTGCGGCTTCCTCGAAGTTGCTGTGCAAAAGCTGGTGCTCCTTGCCCTTTAGCAGCGTGTCGTACAGGGACAGGACAAGGGGATTTTCATTGGCTTTCTTAATCTGGGTATTTACGTCGGTGTCGTAAAGGCCCTTGGTGCGGGCGGCTCTGGTGCGCGGGCCGGCGTACACGGGCTGTCCTCCGCCCATGATGCAGCCGCGGCGGCAGGCCATGACCTCGACAAAGTCGTAATGCACCTCGCCGGCCTTGATTTTCAGCAGGAGCTGCTCGGCGTTGGCAAGACCGCTGACGACCGCGGCGTGGAGCGTGCGCCCGTGATATGTAAAGGTGAGCTCTTTAAAGCCCTCGTCGCCGCGGATGCCGCTGTTTTTCAGGGCGGCTATGTCCGCGCGGGAGTGGCCCTGCTGGAGACGGCGGAGAACGGCCTCTGTAACGCCGCCGGAGACGCCGAAGATGATGCCGCTTCCGGAGCCGATGCCGAAGGGGACGTCCGCCGGTTCAATCTCAGCCTTGTCAAAGACTATGCCGGACTTGCGTATCATGGCGGCGACCTCCGTGGTGGTGAGCACGTAGTCCACGTCCTGCACGCCTTTGGTTTTGGACTCGGGACGGAGGATTTCGCCCTTTTTGGCGGTGCAAGGCATTATTGCCACGGACACAAGCTTTTTGCCGCCGCTCCACTCGGGATTGCGGCAGTGCTCGCGTATCACCGCGCCGAACATCTGCATCGGCGAGCGGCAGGTGGACAGGTTGGGCACAAACTCGGGGTACTTTTCCTCGCAGAAGCGCACCCAGGCGGGGCAGCAGGAGGTAAACAGGGGCAGATTTTCTCCCGAGGACAGGCGCTCCAAAAATTCCTTTGACTCCTCGATAACCGTCAGGTCCGCGCCGTAGGCGGTGTCGTACACCTCGTCGAAGCCGAGGCGGTGGAGTATGCTAACGAGACGGCCCATGACATTTTCACCGCGGGGCAGACCGAAGAAGTCGCCCAGCGCGACGCGCACGGCGGGCGCTATCTGGGCCACGACCTTGGTGTTCTTGTCGGCCAGGGCGTCCCAGACGGGGCTGATATTTGTATTTATGCTGATAGCTCCGGTGGGGCACACAACGCGGCACTGGCCGCATCCGACGCAGTTGGTCTGTGAGATGGACTTGTCAAAGGCGGGCATGACCATCGCGTCCGTGCCGCGGTAAGCAAAGTCAATGGCGTGAACGCTCTGCACGTCGGCGCACATGCGCACGCAGTCGCCGCAGAGGATGCATTTGTTGGGGTCGCGCACGATGCACGGGGAGCTCATGTCCAAGGGGCGGATCTCACGTGTATTCTGGAAGCGTATTTCCGTAACGCCGAGGCGGTGGGCCAGGTCAAGGAGATGGCACTCACCGCTTTTCACGCAGGAGGTACAGTCGCGGCAGTGGGCCGCTAAAAGCAGCTCGAGTATGAGCTTGCGGTAACGCATCAGGCGGGGAGTATTGGTGTATATGACCATGCCGTCGCGCGGGAGCTCCGAGCAGGAGGCGAAGGTGCGGCCCCTGTCGTCCTCCACGGTACACAGGCGGCAGGCACCGTAAATGGACAGCTCCGAGTGATAGCACAGGGTTGGAATGTCCACACCTGTCTTGCGAATGACCTCAAGGACATTTTTTTCATCGGTAAATTCAATCCTCTGTCCGTCTATTGTCATCATTCCCATGGCTTATCCCCCCTTATTCCGTATATATCGCGCCGAACTTGCACTGGTCAATGCAGGTTCCGCATTTGATGCAGACTTTAGAGTTGATTTCATACGGCGATTTTACAACGCCGCTTATGGCCCCGACAGGACA
>CATJWA010000109.1 GCA_949744025.1 uncultured Eubacteriales bacterium | reverse complement strand
GCCATTGGGCGAAACCGACGAATAACTTTGGGGGATTTAAGATATGACTACACCTCAGGATATCAGAGAGAAAACCTTTGAAAAGGCCGTTTTCGGCGGCTACGACATGGGCGATGTGGACGACTTCATGGAGCAGCTCGCCACGGACATGACCGCACTTCAGAAGGAAAATTCCGTGCTGAAGGGCAAAATGAAGGTTCTTGTGGACAAGATAGAGGAGTACCGCGGCGGCGAGGAGGCTCTGCGCACGGCAATACTCTCGGCCCAGAAGATGGGCAACATGATAGAAAAGGAGTCGCGCGAGAAAAGCGACAAAATAGTCGGCGACGCCGCGGCCGAGGCCGAGCGCCTGACGCGCAAGGCCAGGGACGAGGTAGAGACTGAAAAGGCCCGGCTTGAGGCGGCAAAGCGCAGCAGCGTGCAGTTTATCGAGAGCATGAACATGCTCTGCCACAAGCAGCTTGAGTTCTTAGCGCGCATAAGCGGGGCGGATTTTGTCAAAAGCGCGCCGCGCTCCGCCTCCGCGCCGGCCGCGCGCGCGGACGAGGACGGCTCGGAAATTCACGAGACCGTCAAGAGCATAGAGGAGACTGTCGCCAAGGCCGCCAGCGAGCCGGTCAGCGACGTGCGCCCCGACATAAAGCGAATGGTAAGCCGCGACGACAACCCCACACGCACCTTCGGAATTGTCTCCGGAGGCGCGGACGACGACGAGCCGACGATTTTCTGACGGGCTGCGCCCGGCGCGGCGCCGCTTTTGATTTATAACATATCTGGGGCGGGTATTCCGCCCCGTGATTTGGTTTATGAGCTTATAATTTATCCGGAGCGGACTGGGCTCCGGATATGTTCAGGAGAGAAATAAGATGGAAAAAGACTACAACTCAACGCTTAATCTGCCGAAAACCGACTTTCCCATGCGGGCGGGACTGCCCAAGCGCGAGCCGGAGATGCTCGCGCGCTGGGAAAAGCAGGACGTCTATCACGAGCTGCTCAGGAAAAACGAGGGCAAGCCCCGCTTTTCCCTCCACGACGGACCTCCCTTCTCCAACGGCAGCATACACATGGGCACGGCCATGAACAAGGCCATAAAGGACATCATCGTGCGCTCCTACGCCATGCGCGGCTACTACACGCCCTACATCCCCGGCTGGGACAACCACGGTATGCCCATTGAGTCGGCCATCATAAAGCAGAACAAGCTCAACCGCAAGGCCATGAGCGTGCCGGAGTTCCGTACCGCCTGCCACGAGTTTGCTCAGCACTATGTCAATGTGCAGCGTGAGAATTTCAAGCGCATTGGCGTTATAGGCGACTGGGAGCACCCCTACCTGACCATGTCCCCCGAGTTTGAGTCGGAGGAGGTCAGGGTCTTTGGGGAGATGTACAGGAAGGGCTACATCTACAAGGGACTCAAGCCTGTGTACTGGTGCCCCTACGACGAGACGGCGCTGGCCGAGGCCGAGATTGAGTATCAGGACGACCCCTGCACAACCGTTTACGTGAAATTTGCCGTCTGCGACGACAAGGGCAAATTAGCGCAGTACGGCGACGTGTCGAAGATGTACTTCCTTATCTGGACGACGACTATATGGACCCTGCCGGGCAACCTGGCCATCGCGGTGCATCCGCGCGAGAGCTACGCGCTGGTGAAGGCAGGAAGCGGCGAGATGTACATTTTAGCCGAGGCGCTGGTTGAGAAGGTCATGGGCGTCGGCGGAGTCGAGGATTACGAGATTATCGCGCGGTTTAAGGGCGCGGAGTTTGAGTACATGCTCGCCCGTCACCCCTTCCTGGACAAGACAAGCCAGCTGTGCACGGCGGAGTATGTGACTATGGACAGCGGCACGGGCTGCGTCCACACCGCGCCCGGCTTCGGCGCGGACGACTACGAGACCTGCAAGCGCTACAAAATAGACATGGTGGTGCCCGTGGACGACCGCGGGCGGCACACGGAGTACGCCGGCAAGTACGCCGGGCTCAAGACTGAGGAGAGCAACCCCGTCATTTTAGCGGACATGAAGGAGAGCGGCGCGCTGTTCGCCAGCGAGGAGATTACCCACTCCTACCCGCACTGCTGGCGGTGCAAGCATCCGATAATTTTCCGGGCCACGCCGCAGTGGTTCTGCTCGGTGGACGCCTTCAAGCAGGAGGCCTGTGACGCCTGCGACGAGGTGAAATGGTACCCCGCCTGGGGCATCGACCGCATAAAGAGCATGATACGCGAGCGCGCGGACTGGTGCATTTCCCGCCAAAGGCGCTGGGGTCTGCCGATTCCGGTGTTCTACTGCCCCGACTGCGGAAAGCCCATCTGCAACGACGAGACCATTGACGCGGTGTCGCGTCTCTTTGCCGAGCGCGGGTCCAACGCCTGGTACGAGCTGGACGCCAATGAGATTCTGCCCGAGGGCTTTGCCTGCCCCCACTGCGGGTCCAAGGGTGAGTTCACCAAGGAGGAGGACACGCTCGACGGCTGGTTCGACTCCGGCTCGTCCCACTTTGCCTCCATGCAGCGCGACCAGGGCTTCTGGCCCGCGGATGTGTACCTCGAGGGCCTTGACCAGTACCGCGGCTGGTTCCAGTCCAGCCTGCTGACCGCCGTGGGCGCGTTGGGCAAGGGCGCGCCGTTCAAAGAGTGCATCACCCACGGCTGGACCGTGGACGGCGAGGGCAGGGCCATGCACAAGTCCCTTGGCAACGGCATGGACCCCGCGCAGATTATCGACACCTACGGCGCGGACCTGCTGCGCCTCTGGGCCGCCTCGGCGGACTACCACGCCGACGTGCGCTGCTCGGACAAGATTTTCAAGCAGCTGTCCCAGAATTATCTTAAATTCCGCAACACCGCGCGCTATTGCCTGGGCAACCTTGACGGCTTCAACGCCGACGAGCTGGTGGGCGCGGAGGAGATGGAGGAGCTCGACCGCTGGGCGCTGACAAAGCTCGGCGCGCTCATGGCCCGCTGCGAGCAGGGCTACAGCGGCTACGAGTTCGCTATTGTCACCCACGCGGTGAACGACTTCTGCGTGGTGGAGCTTTCAAACTTCTACCTCGACATCATTAAGGACCGGCTGTACTGCGAGGAGAGAAACAGTCTGCGCCGCCGCAGCGCGCAGACCGCGCTGTTCCTTATCCTCGACACTCTGACAAAGCTTATGGCTCCGATTTTGGCCTTCACCTGCGACGAGATATGGCTGGCCATGCCCCACAGGGCGGGGGACGACGGGCGCAACGTGGTGTTCAACGAGATGAACGCGCCCTTTGACGCTTACGCCCTCGACGCCGAGGCCATGGGACGCTGGGATACTCTTATCGCCCTGCGCGGGGACGTAAACGCCGCGCTGGAGGACGCGCGCGCCCAAAAGCGCATAGGCAAGTCGCTCGAGGCGGCCGTTACGCTCTGTCCCGACGAGACGGAGGGCACGCTTGTGCTCGACAAGCTCGGCGCAATGGATCTGGCGGAGCTGTTTATAGTCTCTCGCGTTTCCGTGTCGGCGCAGCCCGTTGAGGGAGCGAGACAGGGCGTGAATGTACCCGGCATTTCCGTGGCCGTGAGCGAGGCACCCGGCGTAAAGTGCCCGCGCTGCTGGCTGCACTCCACCGAGGCCGGCGAAAACGGCCTGTGCCCCCGCTGCGCAAAGGTTCTGACCTTTGTGAAGTAAGCACAAAAGCGGCGCACGCCGCAAATAAAATTCAAATCGTTTTTTCCAAGGACATGCGCCTTGGAAAAAACACTTTACGCGCAGCGTGCGCCGAGCCGCTCAAAGGACGGCGAGTCACGTAGCGAAGCGGATTTTCATTCGCCTGAGAGGCAAAGTCTCGCAGGCGGGGAAACGTATCCCCTCAACTAAAAGGCCCCGCCTTTTAGTTGGACTTTAGGAGGTTTCTATGCTTTACGCAATAGTCGCCGTAATCGCCCTGATTATTGACCAGGCGGTTAAATACTGGACCACCGCCCATATTGTTCTCAACGAGGGCAATCACGCCCTTATTCCGGGCTTTATTCATCTGGCCAACGTCCACAACACCGGAGCCGCTTTCAGCTTTATGGAGGGCGCGCGCTGGGTGTTCGTGGCGCTGTGCGCGGTGTTTGTGGCGGTGCTTATATACCTGCTGGTGAACAACATTATCAAGGGCAGAGCCGCCCGCTGGATGGCCGTGCTCGTCATGGCCGGAGCCGTGGGCAACTGCATTGACCGCATCATAAGCGGCTATGTGGTTGACATGTTTGAATTCGAATTTAAAATTTTCGGCCAGCAGTTCCCCGTTTTCAACGTGGCGGACATTTTCATAACCGTGTGCGGCATCGCCTTTTGCGTGTGCATACTTCTGGAAAAGCCCGAGGATGAGAAGGCCAGGCGGGCCAGACGCGCGGCGGGCGGCGGGGGCAGCGGCCGCACTGCATTCACAAAACCGGCACAAACCGGCGGGACTCAGGGCAAGGTTACGCCGTTCCCCAGCCGCAGCGGCCGTCCATCAGGCACCGGCAGCCTGAGCTCCGACGACCCCTTCGCCGAGTGGGAGCGTTACGCAGCGTCGAAAAACCAGGGCGTATCCGGTCCGTCAGGCAAGTCCTCCGCTCCGCGGAGAAGCCCCTCGCTTGACGAGCCTATGTCTCACGTCCGCCCTGCTCCGAAGCCGGCGGAGCCGCCCGCCCCGGCAAAGCCGCAGCGTCCCTCTGTTCAGCCGGACACCTCCGCCGAGCCGAGCTATGATCTGGACGATATCCTCGCGGAGTTCCGTGATTTGTGATGGAGCCGGAATTTTTCACCGTGGAAACGGCAGGAGAGCGCATCGACGCCCTCCTGCCTCAGCTTATAGCGGAGCTCACGCGCTCCGGCGCGCAGCGGCTTATAGAAAACGGCTGCGTGACCGTAAACGGCGCAGCGGCGAGGAAAAACCTGCGCGTGAACGCGGGCGACACCGTCGGCGTGACGCTGCCGGAGCCGGAGTGCGCTATACCCGTGCCGCAGGAGCTGCCGCTGGATGTGGTATATGAGGACACGGACATCATCGTTGTGAACAAGGCGCGCGGCATGGTTGTTCACCCCGCGCCGGGGCACCCCGACGGCACGCTGGTCAACGCCCTGCTGTGGCATTGCGGGGACAGCCTGTCCGGTATCGGGGGTGAGCGCCGTCCCGGCATAGTTCACCGCATCGACAAGGACACCTCGGGCCTGATTATAGCGGCAAAAAATGATTTTTCCCACCGCGCGCTGTCAGAGCAGCTGTCCGGACATACGCTCTCGCGCACCTATGAGGCGGTGGTTTACGGCAGGGTGCGCGACGACGAGGGCACAGTCAACGCGCCGATAGGCCGATGTCCGACGGACCGCAAGCGCATGGCGGTGACGGAGAAAAACTCGCGGCCCGCCGTGACGCACTATGAGGTGATAGCCCGGTATGCAGGCTTTACGCACCTGCGCTGCCGGCTTGAGACGGGGCGCACGCACCAGATACGGGTTCACATGGAGAGGATAGGTCATCCGCTTTTGGGCGACATGGTATACGGCCGCAGGCGCCCCGACAAGGGGCTTGAGGGCCAGTGCCTTCACGCGCGCGCGCTGCGCTTTATCCACCCGCGCACCGGACTTGCGGTGGAACTGGAAACGCCGCTGCCGGAATACTTCACGCAGGCGCTCTCAAGGCTTGGCGCTCCCGAGGGCTGAGCTCGGAGAGCTGTGTTTATTGGATAAAAATCAAAACTGAGGAGGACATTTTATGCTCGGTATAATCGTCACCATACTGATAGGCGCCCTGTCCGGCTATCTGGCGGGGCTGATAATGAAGATAAAGGGCGGCTTCTGGTTCAACTGCGTGCTGGGCATAGTCGGCTCGTTTATCGGATTTTTTCTGGCCGGCATCATCGGAATAACCGCCTCGCGCATAAGCATCGGCGGGATATTGCTGTCCGTGGGAGGCGCGTGCCTGCTGATTTGGCTGGTCAGGAAGATAGGAAGCAAGGCGTAGAAGTATAAAAGGCCGCCCAAGGGTGGCACTCCATAAGGTAGTGCCACCCTTTGGGCTACTTGTAAAGAATTTTAACCTTCTTTGACTGTGCAACCAGGGCTACGCAGTCTTTTCCTTGCGTTTTTGTGCGGCTTTATAAT
>CATJWA010000108.1 GCA_949744025.1 uncultured Eubacteriales bacterium | reverse complement strand
TGCCGACATTCGTGCCAGGGTGGATTTTGGTTCCGCGCTGTCTGACAAGGATGTTGCCGGCCAGAACATGCTGACCATCGGCTCTCTTGGGACCAAGACGCTTTGACTCACTGTCGCGGCCGTTCCTGGTGGAACCCATACCTTTTTTATGTGCCATTTAGCTTACACCTCCATGTGTCAAAATATTGAGCATATCCCCCAATTATTCACGCACATCTTGCTTGCATATTTTCCGCTGTGCCGCGTTGATTTGACTTGAAAGGCACAAAGCCTTCCTGCGTCAAATCGCCTTGCGCAGCAAAAAATCTGCTGCGCAAGCTGCACGCGCATAATTTGTGGATAAGCTCTTACTCGCGGAATTTACGCGTTGATGGCTTCGATCTGAACCTTGGTGTAGGGCTGCCTGTGGCCCTGAGTGCGGCGGTAGCCCTTTTTGGGCTTCATCTTGTAGACGCGGATTTTCTTGCTCTTGCCGTTCTTGACGACGTTGGCGGTAACGACCGCGCCGTCCACCACGGGAGCGCCGAAAACGGAATTGCCCTCGTCGATGACCGCGAGCACCTTGTCAAACTTGACGGTGTCTCCGGACTGAACGTCCAGCTTCTCAATGAAGATGACGTCGCCCTCCGCGACACGGTACTGCTTGCCTCCGGTTACGATGATTGCGTGCTTCATTCACTTTGCACCTGCCTTTCTTTTGCAGACTCGCTCTTAAGGCGGGAAGATTCCTCTTAAGCCTTTTCAATGCGGCCATGATAGTTTACCACACCGGTAAGTGCCTGTCAACAGAAATTACCGAAAGCGGCATATTTTTTCCGCGAACTGGCCTAAACAGCCGAGGCGTCGCGGAGCGAAGCGGCCGGCTTTACCCTTTCGTACTCGTCCTCGGGCAGACACAGCAGCGCGCCTGTGGGACAAACGCGCACGCAGGCGGGCTCATAGCCGTACTTTATCCGCTCTGCACAGCCGGAGCATTTCTCCATCCTGCCGTCGGCGCGGTAGGTTGGCGCGCCGTAGGGGCAGGCCATGGCGCAGCTCCGGCAGCCGATGCACAGGGTGTTGTCATAAACCGTCAGGCCGTTCTCGTCCTTGCTCAGGCAGCAAACGGGGCAGGCGGGGATGCATGGCGCGTCCATGCAGTGCATACAGCTTATCGACAGCCAGGAGAATTTCCCGCCGCCAAGGGACGGTTCGAGGGTGCCTACCCTGCGAAACGGGACCTCGCCCTTTTCCGGCGCGGTGTCGTTCTGGTCCATGCAGGCTATGGCGCAGGCGCCGCAGGCGACACACTTATCCATGTCCAAATCAAAAATCATTCTCACGCCTCACGCCCTCCTTTCTCGAGCTTTTCAACCGCACAGCGGCCCGACAGGTAGCCGGGGAAGCCGGAGTATTCATCCAGCGCGTCCCGCCCGAGCAGCTTCGCCGCGTCCGCCTCGGGGTAGGCGTGGTAGATGTAAACCTGACCGCGGCCGGCCATGGCGGTGGGGTTGGCCTTTACGGTTATCTCGCCGTGCTCGTTGCGGAGGCGTATATCGTCACCCCGCTCTATGCCGAGGGCCGCTGCATCCTCGGGATTGATGTCCGCGGCCGCCTCGGGACGCAGGGAACGCGCCCAGGGGACGTTGTGCAGGCGGGAGTGTATGGCGTTGGGTATGCGCACGCCGGTCATGAGCGTGAAGGGATAATCCCCGTTTGGCAACTCGGCGGGCGGACAGTATTTCGGCAGCGGCTCGTACTTATCGCCGCAGGAGGCGATAAGCTCGGAGTAAAGCTCGATTTTGCCGGTTTTCGTGGCGCAGCCGCGGTCAATGTAGCCGCGGGGGACGGGCTTAATCATGGCCTCGGGCGGCGCCTTCACGGGCAGGTCGGAGCGCGCCATTTCGTTTACATCCAGACCCACTTTTTTCACAAGGTGCTCTATGCACTTTCTGTAACCGCCGAGCAGATACTCGTCCTTGAGACCGAGGCGCGCCGACAGCTCCTGAATTATCCGCGCGTCGCTGCGGCTGTCACCCACGGGCTCAATAGCGGGCGTGTAGTAGGCCGCAAAGCCGCCGGGGTAGACCTTGAACTCCTCGCGTTCAAAGGAGGACACGCAGGGCAGGACAATGTCCGCCAGCCTGGCCGAATCCGTCATGAACAGGTCAATGTCCACGTAGAAGTCGAGGCTTTCGATTGCCCTGCGCATATAGTCCGAGTCGGGGAACATGCGGTAGTTCATCCCGTGGGCGACAAGTGTTCGCACGGGGTAGGGCATGCCCTCAAGTATCTGCCGCGCCAGGTCGCAGCACTGGGCCTGCTTTATCAGCGCGCCCCAGATTGGGAAGCGACGAGCGCCCACGCGCTCGGCAAAGTCGGCGGGTGCGTTTTCAACGGCGAACTCCTCGTCGCCGGTGACAAAGCCCGCGCCCTGCTCGCAGAAGCCGAAGTCCAGCGGCTGGTTGCCGCCGGGGCTGTTGTAGTTTCCGGTTATGACTGACAGCGCGAATACCGCGCGCGAGCTCTGGTAGCCGTTGGTCTGGTGGATAAGCGAGCCGGGGCTGTTTTCCACGGACATGGGTTTGATTGTGCCTATCATGCGCGCGGCTTTTTCGATAAGCTCCGCCGGAACACCGGTGACGCGGGCGGTTTCCTGCAAATCCACGGAGCAGACATACTGCGCGTACTGCTCAAAGCCATGGACATATTTGTCTATGTACTCTGTGTCATGCCAGCCGTTTTTGATAATAAGCCCCGCTATGCAGCCGGCCAGCAGGCCGTCCGTGCCGGGCTTTACGCGCAGGTGCAGGTCCGCGCTGCGCTGGGCCGCGGGGGTTATACGCGGGTCAACAAGGATAACCGTGCCTCCGCGGCGCTTGAAGTCGTCTATGCCGTTGGCTACGTTGAAGCGGGAGTAGTGCGTGGCGCTGCCCCAGGCCAGAAACAGCTTCGCACCTTGCATGTCGGGACGGGCGAACTTGCCGGTCATGGTCAGCCAAGCCATGCGGTTGGCGGGAAAGCAGGTGCTCGACTCCGCGCCGTAGTTGACGCTGCCGAACTCGTGCGCCATGCGCTGGAGCATGAAGCGGTACCACTTGCCGTAGCCGGAGTAGAACATTACGCTGTTGGCCCCGTCGCGCTCCCGCGCTGCGAGCAGGTTTTTCGCAATCTCGTCATACGCCTCGTCCCAGCCTATGGGCTCGAATTTCCCGCTGCCGCGTTTTCCTGTCCGGCGCAGGGGGGTGGTCAGACGGTCGGAGCGGTAGATGTACGCGCGGTTGTTCGCTCCCTTGGTGCACAGCACGCCGTTATTCATCGGGTGACCCTTCGTCCCCTCTATTTTGACGACCCTGCCGTCCTTTACATAGGCGTCGATGCCGCAGTGGCACAGGGGGGTGCACATGTCGCACATGGTCCTTTTGACCTCTATGCCCGTGTCGGGACCGGGTATTTTGGCCTTTATTTTTGCCTCAAGCTCCGTCACGCGCCTTCACCTCCCAGCTTTTTGATTATCGCGTCCGGCACTCCCGCGCTGGACAGAAGCAGCCGCGCGTGTACGCTCATGGGCTGCTCGGGGTGCGCGGCGCGGTGCAGCAGAGCATTTTTTACGGGGCCGGATACGCCGGCGTTGTCTAAAATGTTCAGCGCCGCGATTTTACCGTCGCTGACCGTGGCCTCAAGCTGCCAGCCGTGCCCCTGCCAGAACACGCGTTCTCCCTCGGACCTTACGTCGCCGACGCTGATAAAATCCGTGTCCATATAGTGCGTGATGTTGTGTATCAGATTGCCGTGGTACTCGTCCTGCACGCCGGCGATGGTATTTCCCGCGACGCGGCCCTGCATGGCGGAGTTGGCCCACAGGCCGATGTAGGCGTTTTTTCCTGTGAGCGGACTGTACGTCTCGCAGCAGTCGCCCGCGGCGTAGATGTGAGGGACGCTCGCGCGCATGTGCAGGTCGGTTTTTATCCCGACGCCGACATCGATTTCCTCCCTGTCAACAAAAGCGATGTTCGGCCGGATTCCGGAGCAGAAAACGATAAGGTCAGCGCTTGTTTCGCTCCCGTCGGAAAACGAGGCAGAGAGCACCTTGCCGCTGTCACTTACGCCGGTGATTGCCGCGCCGAGGCGAAGCTCCACGCCGGCGCGCTCAAGCCGTCCGGCTATAACCGCGGCGGTGCGCTCATAGGCCGAGGCGGGGAACATCTGCCGCTCCATATCGCACAGCACGGTGCGTATTCCCCGCTTTACAAGCAGCTCGACGACCTTTATGCCCACCATCTGCGCGCCGACAACCACGGCGCTTTTTACGCCGTTCAGAGCCCGCTCGAGACGCCGGGCGTCGCTTGCCGTGCGCATGGTGTATATTCCGCGCTCCGGCAGATTTTTTATCGGCGGAATCACCGCTCCGGCTCCCGTGGCGATTATGATGTCGTCGTACTGCCTCCCGCGTCCGCCGTCAAGCTCAAGAACGCGCTCGCGGGCACGCAGGCGCTTGACCGGAGTGCCGCACAGTATATTTACGCGCAGCTCCTTTTTTATCGTCTCGAGGTCTCCCAGCGGGAACATGGTGCTCTCGTCTATTTTTCCCGAGACGTAGTAGGTTGTGAGCATGGGGTTATACGGCGCCTCGGCCGTGTCGGAATATATGTCTATCACCCGCTCGGGCTCCGCCTGTCTCAGCGCGCGGGCCGCGCTGAAGCCGGCGCAGCCAAAGCCTATAACAGCAGCGCTTTTTATATCGACCACCTCCGTAGTATTTGTATGTTTGAACAATCCTAACACATATATTGTGTAAATACAAGTGCTGTCTCGAAAATATATGTTTACGGCAAAAGTGTGGGGAATGTTTTGTGCATATATGCCATATTTAAAAGAATTTGAAAAACGGTATTGCATATTTTGGCCGGGTGAATTATAATCTTCACAAATCAGTCGGCGGCACAACTTGTAACTGTAAAAATGATATGTTGCGCCGCCGGTGAAGAAAGAGAGGTATTTTCAGTGTCTGAATTAGCAAAGGATACAAAAAGCCGCCTGTCAACCAGAAACCTCATAATAGTGCTGGCCACGATTGCGGTGTATTTCATCATCGTCTCGCTGCCCAGGCCCGAGGAGCTCTCGCCCGAGGGGCTCAAGGCCATTGCGCTGATGGTGTGCGCGCTCATTTTCTGGGTGCTGGACGTACTGCCCATCGGCGTGACCGCGTTGCTGTTCACTGTGCTACAGCCGATAGTACATACGGTCAATCCGGGGGCCATGTCTGCCAACTTCCTGCCCACGACCTTTTTCTTCAGCGTCGCCGCCTTTCTCATCGGCCAGGCCCTGCTGGAGACGGGACTTGGAAACCGCGTGGTTTTCGCGCTGATGAAAATCTCCGGCAACAAGCCGAAGAAGCTGCTGTTCCTTATGATGTGCGCGACCTCGGTTATCTCCTTTGTCATCGCCAATCTGGCGCTGTCCGCGCTTATGGTGCCGCTGCTGCTCAGAATTTTTGACGACAACGACATGAAGGCCGGACAGAGCAACTTTGCCAGGGCCTGCCTTATCGGTGTGCCGGTGGCGGTGTCCATAGGCGGCTGTGCTACTCCCGCGGGCGCCCTGCCTAACTATCAGGCCATCGACATGGTCCGGCAGGTCAGCGGCGACGCGATAAGCTTCGGCCAGTGGTCTGCCATAGGCATCCCGCTTGCCGTTATCCTCACTCCGCTGGCGTATCTTGTAATAGTGACAATCTTCAAGCCCGAGGTTGACACTCTCAGCACCAAGACTATTGACGAGCTGCGTGACCTCGGGCCCCTGTCGGTAAAGGAATGGGGCTTTATCATAATTTTCGCCGTGCTTATCGTGTCCTGGTTTGTAACCGACATCGCCATGCCTGTGTCCGCCATGATAGCCGTGAGCCTGTTTTTCCTGCCCAAGCTCGAGATTCTCAACGGACAGAGCTTCAATAAGGCGATAAACTGGAATGTGCTTATGCTCATCTGCGGCTCGACGGGGCTGGCCATGGCTATTTTCCAGACCGGCGCGGCCGCGTGGATTGCCAACAGCGTTCTTGCCCCCTTCACAACCACAAGCCCGATAGTCATGATACTCATGATCGTGGCCTTCACGGTGTTCATGCACGTACTAATTCCGGTCAATCCCTCGATGGTTTCCGTGTTTGTGCCGATAGTGGCGATGTTCGCGCCCACCATGGGCCTGCCGGTGGCGACGCTCATCCTGCCGCTGGCCTACGCTGTCAACTGCGCGTTCATTCTGCCGCTTGACGCGGTGTTCGCGGTCACTTATTCCTCCGGACATTACAGCATGCGGGACCTGGCCAAGGCCGGCATTCCCCTGTCTGTTATCTGGGTAATTGTGGGAACGCTTATAATGCTGTTCGTGCTCTGAAATACTGAAGCTTAAAAACCTTTCCTCTCATCCTTTTGCCGGCCCTCTGTGTCCCGATCCGGTTTCCGCCGGTTCGGGGGCGGAGGGCCAATTCCTGCTTTAGACAAGCTGAGAGGCCCAACGGGCCTCTCAGCTTGCTATTGTCCCTCATTTATGGAATTTTGCTCGTTCAGGCAGTTTTTCTTGAAGGTGCTGATATTCTCACGCATGAGGTAGTAGGCATCCTCGGCGCGGTGGTCAATTATGGCGTCAAGAATCTGCCGGTGCTCCTCAAGCACGCCTGGGCGCACGCTGCTGCCGGGATTGGGCACGCACATCTCCGTCTCGGGCGGCGCGTCGCACATGCCGATGAGCAGCTCCACCATGGACACGAGCACGGGGTTGCGCGCCGTGTCCGCAATGCGAAGGTGGAAAAGACGCATGTCGGCGGTTGTAAGCGTGCCCTCCTCGTTTTTCTGATAGCATATGTCCATGATGTTTTCCAGCGCGCTTATATCCTCCGGACTTGCGTGGCACGCAGCTTCAAAGGCGAGCTGGGGCTCGAGCATGCGCCGCGCCTGTACCGCGTACATGAAGTTGCTCTCATACTCCTCAATTTTTGCCCGCAGTCCCTCGTTGAGATATGGAAAGCTGTCGGAGATTACCACGGAGCCCTTGCCGTGCTGCGTGCTGATTATCCTGCGCTGTGAGAGCACGGCCAGCGCGCTGCGCACCGTCGTGCGGCTGACGCTGAAAAGCTCGCAGAGCTTTGACTCCGAGGGCAGCATCTCGCCCTTTTTTATGCTCCCGTCAAGAATCATGCGGCTGAGCTGGGCCACAACGTCCTGGCTGAGCGTTCCGTTTACCGCCTTGTCATACATAAACCTAAACCTACCTCGATAAATCCGTCGGAAGGCCGCCCGCGGGGCGGCCTTCTTCATGGGGTTTGCAAGCCGGTCTGTAAGCCGGGTTCTGTCTTAAACGACCATCTATCTGTGGCCCAGCGTTGCCGCCGGGCTCAAGCCGCCTCCTCGGAACGGCCGGGCCGGC
>CATJWA010000107.1 GCA_949744025.1 uncultured Eubacteriales bacterium | reverse complement strand
TGAAATAGAAGTCGGCAAGCGCTATGACGGCGTTGTCAAGTCCCTGACCAGCTATGGCGCGTTTGTGGACATTGGAGGCGTGGACGGCATGGTGCATGTCTCCGAGCTGAGCTGGGGACGTATCGGCAAGCCGGCCGACGTGGTTGCCGTGGGCGACCCCATAAATGTCTATGTAATAAGCTTTGACAAGGAAAATCACAAAATCTCGCTTGGATATAAGAACCCGAACGACAATCCCTGGCTGGCCTTCACCAGCGCTTACAGCGTCGGCTCCATCGCCAGAGTGAAGATAGTCAAGCTCATGACTTTCGGCGCCTTTGCCGAGGTCGTGCCCGGTGTGGACGGACTTATCCACATCTCCCAGATAGCCAACCGCCGCATCGGCAAGCCCGACGAGGTGCTGACCGTCGGCGACGTTGTGGACGCTAAGATAACCGCCATAGACGAGGAGAAGCACAAGATATCCCTGAGCATCCGCGCCCTGTCCGAGCCCGAACCGGCTCCGGCAAAGCAGCGCGAGGATGAGGCGGCAGACGCCGCTCCCGAGGCCGAGGACGACGCTCTGGTTTTTGAAATTTCCGAAAAGGGAGAGACCACCGGCATAGTTCCCGAGGCCGAGGAGGACTAAGGGACAGGGGCTCTGCGGCAAGGGGCTCCATACAAAAAAATTAAGCCGCCGCGCAGGCAGGGACAGTTTTGCCGTCCCCTCCGGCGCGGCGGTTTGTCGGTAATCTGTGGAAAGCGGGGCAAGGACCGTCATGCCTAAAATATCAAAGACACTTATGAAGCTGAAGCATCAATACTGCTCGGCTGTGGTAGTCGCTGCGGGCTCGTCGCAGCGCATGGGAGAGGACAAGCTTGCACTCACGCTTGGCGGCGTGCCCGTGCTGCTGCGCTCGCTGCTGTGCCTGGAGCGCTGCGAGGAGATTGACGAGATAATCGTGGTAACTCAGCCGGAGAGCCTGGCGCCTGTGTCGCGCATGTGCAAAAACGGCGGCGTGACGAAAGCGTCAAAGGTGGTCTGCGGCGGGAGCACGCGTACGCAGTCCGCGCTCTCGGGAGTCTGCGCGGCCAACCGCCGCGCGAAAATAATCTGCATCCACGACGCCGCGCGCCCCTTTGCCTCAAGCGGCCTGATAACCGCCGTGGTGCGTGCCGCCGCCGATTACAAATCCGCGGCACCCGCGGTGCCTGTGAAGGATACGATAAGGATAGTCCGCGGCGGAGAGGGCTCTGAGACCCCGGACAGGGACTCGGTCTTTGCCATGCAGACGCCCCAGGCCTTTGACGCGGACATAATAAAAGCCGCGCTGACCGCCGCGGTGCAGAGCGGACGCAGCTACACGGACGACTGCGCCGCTGCCGAGGCCATAGGAGTTCAAACCCACCTCACATGCGGCGACGAGGACAATATAAAGCTCACCACTCCGCTGGACATACCGCTCGCGGAGGCCATAGCGGCAAAAAGGAGCGCGGAGAAATGAGCGCGGCCTTCAGAATTGGACAGGGCTACGATGTCCACCGCCTTACCGTGGGCAGGGAGCTGATACTCGGCGGAGTGAGAATACCATTTGAAAAGGGCCTGCTCGGCCACTCGGACGCGGACGTGCTTGCCCACGCGGTGATGGACGCTCTGCTTGGCGCCGCCGCGCTGCCGGACATAGGCCGGCAGTTTCCGGACAGTGAAAAGGCATATGAGGGCGCGGACAGCCTGCTGCTGCTCGAGCGGGTGGGCGCTCTGATTTCCGAGGCGGGCTACGTGATTGGGAATATAGACAGCACTGTGATAGCCCAGCGCCCGAAGCTGGCGCAGTACATTCCGCAGATGCGCGTGAACCTCGCCGCGGCCCTGGGTATAGAGCCGGAGCGCGTGAATGTGAAAGCCACGACGGAGGAGCGTCTCGGCTTCACCGGAGAGGGGCTCGGCATAGCCGCCCAGGCCGCGGCGCTGCTGGAAAGAAAATAAACCGGACAAACACTTCTGCATAGTATAGTTTAGGCTCCCTGCTTTCAAGCGGGGCCTGAACTCGGGCATGATGACCCGGTTTGCCGGAATACCATGCCTTTTGCAGAAGGAAGGTTTGTATGCAGCACTATATCATCATGTGCCGTTCCCTGACTTACGCCCAGCGCGCGTCAAGGGCTCTGGAGCGCGCGGGCATCTTCGCCTCCACGACCAAGGCGCCGCAGGAGGTTACCAAGGAGGGCTGCAATTACGGCGTGAAGGTGAGAGCGCGCGACCTTGACCGCGCCATTGGCCTGATAAAAAATATCGGTCTGCCGACGGGGCGGATAATAGGTCTGGACGAGTACGGAAGAGCCCTGGTGGTGAGCGAATGATTTATCTCGACAGCGCCGCCACCAGCCTGCAAAAGCCGGAGGGCGTGCAGTACGCCGTGATAAACGCAATGAACAGCATGGCCAGCCCCGGCCGCGGCTCTCACGGGGCGGCCATGCGCGCGTCCGACGAATGCTTTGCCTGCCGCGAGGCGATAGCGAGGCTTTTTAACGTTCCACTGCCCGAGAACGTGGTTTTCACCTTTAACGCCACCCACGGACTGAATATCGCGGTAAGGTCGCTTGTAAACAGGGGCGACACGGTGCTCGTCTCCGGATATGAGCACAATTCCGTCACCCGTCCGCTGAACGCTCTCGGCGCAAAAATAATCGCGGTAAAAACGCCGCTTTTTGATACAAAGGCTTTTCTGGAGGAATTTGAAAAACGGCTGCCGGAGTGCAGCGCCGTTGTGTGTACGCATGTGTCGAACGTGTTCGGATATATCCTGCCGGTGGAGGAAGCCGCACGACTGTGCCGCCGTGCGGGAAAGCCGTTTGTGATTGACGCATCGCAGTCCGCGGGCGTTCTGGACATTGATTTTCAGGACCTCGGCGCGGACTTTATAGCCATGCCGGGCCACAAGGGCCTGCTCGGCCCGCAGGGCACCGGCGTACTGCTATGCAAAAATGAGGCAAAACCGTTGTTATATGGCGGCAGCGGCTCGTCCAGCAGGGTGCAGGCGATGCCGGAGTTTCTGCCCGACCGGCTCGAGGCGGGGACGCACAACGTCACCGGCATAGCCGGACTGCACGCGGGCGTGAATTATATTCTCCGGCGCGGGACGGCGTCAATACGCGCGCACGAGCGCGCTCTGCTTGAGCTCACCGCCCGGCGCCTGTCGGACGCAAAGGGCCTGCGGCTGTTTTACTGCCCCGACGCACAGCGCCAGAGCGGGGTTTTGTCCATGACGCCGGATAAGATGTACTGCGAAACCCTGGGAGAGCGCCTTGCCGAGCGCGGCATAGCCATAAGGTGCGGCCTGCACTGCGCCCCGCTTGCGCATGAGACGGCCGGAACGCTTGAGAGCGGAACGCTGAGAATGAGCTTTTCTCCCTTCAACAGCGCGGAGGAATGTGCCGTGGCTGTGGATACGGTGATAAAAATTCTGAAAAACACATAAACTTTCGTCATTCTTTGTTTGCCATGGGACGGATTTAGTATTATAATAAAATGATACCATGAGAATATACTGCGGTATGTTTTCGCCAAGAAGACATACCGCTGACATAAGAGGAATAGCTATGGGCAGTGTAATGGAAATGCTCTCCAAGGGCTGGGGGTACATATTGACGATAGGGGTGTCGGACGTATTTGACATTCTTATCATAACGGTGCTTATCTATA
>CATJWA010000106.1 GCA_949744025.1 uncultured Eubacteriales bacterium | reverse complement strand
CTACATGGGCTGGAACGCCGTCTTTGACCAAGCTCCGACGATGCTGATGATTATGACCTTCCTTCTGGGCTTCCTGCTTGCCGAGCTCTTCGCCTGTGAGGCGCGGCTTAAAACCGACGCGGTCTTTTACTCAAGCCGTCACGGGCGCAAAAGGGCGGTCTGGGCCAAGGTCAAGGCGGGGCTTATACTCACAAACGCTGTATACTGGGGTTGTATGCTCCTTTTCTCCGGCGCGCTGCTGCTCATCCTCGGCACCTCCGGCTGGGACTGCCCCGTGCAGGTCACTGTCGGCGGCTGGAAAAGTCTCTACAACATCACGATTTTGCAAAAATACCTGCTTCTGCTTGTATGCGGCTGGGCGGGGATATCGTTCACGGCCCTGCTGTCCATGCTCGTCTCGGCCAAAACCAACTCCGCCACGCTGTCCGTCGCGGTGCCGTTTCTGCTTATCTTCCTGCCGCAGATAGTCTCCGGCTTTGCGGGAAGCTCCTCGGCGGTGTCGGACATACTCGGTCTGCTGCCGGACCACCTTTTGCAGGTGTCGGTGGTGATGAACATGTTCAACTTCTATTCCCTCGGCGGAAGAATTTTTCTCGAGCTGGAAATTACGCCGTGGCTGTATCTCGTCATTTCCGCTGCGCTGGTGCCGCTGGTATACAGGGTTTACCGCAGAAAAAATCCCGCGTAAGCGAAAAAATTGAGGCCCCTCAAGGACCTCAATTTTTGCTGTCTGCCGAAAACGCCTCGCAGAGTTTCGCGTCCGCAGACGCGAAATAGAATTAAATCGTTTTTTCTGGGGACATGCGCCTCAGAAAAAACACTTTGCGCGGAGCGAGCGTCGAATTACCCGCCCCCTTGGGGCGGGCAACCGAGGCACAGAGCGAAGTGATTCCCTTTCGAAAAAGCGGCTTCGCCGCTTTTTCGAGTATATCTCACTCCGCGCGCTCCATAGCCAGGCGGAAGTCACGCTGGTCGGTGAAAATCTCGTTGGTGTAGGGATTCTTTTTTTGCTGAATCGAGCGCTTGATTATAATTGCCAGCACTATCACATTTGCCGCCAGCGCGAGGATTGCAACCACGCCCTGCATCTTCGGGTCCGCGCCCGTGGGCCGCACTGCCGCGTCCATGAAGCCGTCGGTATACAGGCTGGGAATGACGGTGAAGCGGCTGTTGTCCTGGAACAGCGGGAACACCTGGGCAAACATGCACCAAAGCGCGAGGGTGTTGGCCCTGTTCTGTATCCAGCCGCCCTTGTTCCACAGCGCGTTGGCAAAGGTCGGCGCCAGCAGCAGCGCCATGCCGCAGTACCAGGCGTGGGTGGGCAGGTTGTTGTAGGTGTACTCAAAGTTCCACAGGTCATAGGCGATGATGAACAGGAAGGTCATGTCCGGCCAGAGCATATCGTCGTGCTTTTTCGAGCTGTAAATTCCCCACCAGCCCGTCATGCACAGGATGTTGAGTATGCCGGCGATGCCGTTTACCCAGTTCCACCAGCCGCCGTACAGCCAGACGTTCTCGCTGGACAACCACCAGCGGTCGCCGTACTCGCGCAGGGCCGCCAGGCCCTTTATGCCCGACTCAAAGTCGCTGGCCACGGCGATGAGTATGTTTATAGCGACGATAACAAACGGAAACGCCTTGAACCAGTGGGTCTTGCCGATGCTCCACTTGTACTTGAGCATCATAAAGCCAATGCAGCCCGCCGTCGCGGCGTAAAGCTTGGCGTAATGGAACCAGCTGTTCATATTGGTGTAGGTCTGGTTATTGAGCGCCCAGTCCATGCCCATACCGGCACAGACGTAGATGACGATGAAGTACACCGTCAGCGCCGCGGGAATCACCAGAAAGCAGGTTATTCCGCCGGCCTTGCTGCGACGGGCAAATTCGTTGGCGAGTATCAGTCCCACAAATACCAGCACCCAGCCAAGAAGCTGCCATCCCGCTCTGTCTCCGTAAACCTGAAACAACATAGCAATTTACCTCCTCTTCGGCGGGAAGTGCCCGCCAACTCTCTTTTTTTATGCTTTTTCGCAGTCTCAGATACCCTCTATTTCCTTTATGCTCACCTCGTTTCCCGTCAGCAGCCAGGTCTCGCCGCTTTGGCAGTAAGGGCAGGTGCGTCCGTGCGCCACGGTGGGATAATCCCTACCGCACCCGCCGCAGTGGGTCACGGCGGGCAGGGTTTCCACCCGCAGCTCGCTGCCGCGCGTAAGTTCCGTCTTGTCAGCGGCCCAGCGCCAGCAGTCTGTCAGGTACTCCGGCACTACGCCGGATACCTCGCCGAGCTCGAGCACCACGGCGTTTACATGCTCAAGCTCATTTTCCGCACTCACCTGCTCGACGGTGTCAATAATATTGAAAACTATTCCCAGCTCGTGCATTGCCTCACTTGCCCTTTGCAGCGCGCTTTATCTTAATCTCGCGCTTTACCATATTCGGCAGTATGGCCTTCATCTTGTCCTCGCTTTTTATCATGGTGCTGCACTCGGGACGCTCACGGTGCAGGTGTATGGCGTCGAACTCGCAACGCGTTGTACACAGTCCGCAGCCGATGCACTTGTTGGGGTCGACTATGGACGCGCCGCAACCTAAGCAGCGGGCAGTCTCCAGCTTTACCTGTTCGGCGGTCAGCGTGCCGCGCTCGTCGGAGAAGGTGCGGCGAAGCGCCTCGTTGTAGCCAGGCGCCTGTCGGGGGATGTTGTCAAAGCTGTCCACGGGGATGGCGAGGTTTTCCTTGTCCAGCTCCACAAAATAGCGCGCGTCGCGGCCTATGGTCAGGCTGGTGTCCGGCTGAACGAAGCGGTGGAGCGACACGGCGGCCTCCTTGCCTGCGGCTATGGCGTCAATGGCGAATTTCTGCCCCGTGTACGCATCGCCGCCGACGAAGATGTCCGGTTCGGCGGTTTGCAGGGTCTTGGGGTCGGCCTTGGCGGTGCCGTTGGGATTGAGCTCAACCTTTGTCCCGGCAAGGAGCTGGCCCCAGTCGGCGCGCTGGCCGATGCAGTAGAGCACAAAGTCCGCCGGCACGGTCTCGGTCCCAGCGTCGTCGAAGGTCGGGTCAAAGCGTCCCTCGGCGTTTTTGACCGACAGGCATTTTCTTATTTTCAGGCTCTCAGCCTTGTCCGCGCCGATAATCTCCGCAGGTCCCCAGCCCGCGCGTATCTCAATGCCGTCCTCCTCGCACTCGGTCCGGTCCTCAACGCCGCAGGGCATCTCGTCGTACTGCTCAAGGCAGTACATGGTCACCTTCTCCGCGCCGGCGCGCACAGCGGTGCGCGCCACGTCGCAGGCGATGTTGCCGCCGCCGATGACGGCCACGCTGCCGTGGAGCTTCACACCCTCGCCCAAATTAACGCCGCGCACGAAGTCAATACCCGCCATGACACCCTCAAGTCCGTCGCCCTTTACGCCGAGCTTGCCGCCGCTCTGGAGACCCACAGCCGCGAAAAAGCCCTTGAAGCCCTGAGCGCGCAGCTCCGGAATGGTCACGTCCCTGCCGACCTCCACGCCGCAACGGAACTCAACGCCGAGCTCGCGCAGTATGTCAATTTCCGCATCCACCACGTCCTTTTCAAGCCGGAAGGAGGGTATGGCGTTCGTCAGCATTCCGCCGGGACGCGGCGCCTTGTCGAACACCACGGGCTTGTAGCCCTTCAGTGCCAGATAGAATGCACAGCTCATTCCCGCAGGACCCGCGCCGATTATGGCTATCTTCTCGTCAAAGCCGCCCTTGAGCGTCGGCGTGACCACTGGCGGGATATAGCGCGTCTCAGCCTTCAAATCCTGCTGGGCGATAAACTTTTTCACCTCGTCAATAGCCACGGCGCGGTCAACCGAGCCTCGGGTACACTCGTCCTCACAGCGGCGGTTACATATGCGTCCACAGACCGCAGGGAAGGGATTTTCCTT
>CATJWA010000105.1 GCA_949744025.1 uncultured Eubacteriales bacterium | reverse complement strand
CTCTGCTGGCGCTGTGCTTGCTGGCGGTGATGGACGGAGTGTCCGCATTCTACGCTATAGCGGGCAAGTTTGCGCTGTATGAGTTTTTGAAGGTGCTGTGCGCGCTGAGCATAGCGCTGCTGCTGACGGCGTTTGCGCCGGGCAGGGGAGAGAAGCCGGTCCGCTGGATAGGCACAATCCTTGAAACAGTATCCGCGGCCGCGGCGCTGGTGAGTATAGACCTGCTGTCAACGCATGTGTTAAGCGGAGCCGTGCAGGCGGCTTTGGGGAGAGTGACACCGGATTATGCCGGCCTTGCCGGAGTGGAAGCCGGAGTGAGGATGACGTCCATGTTCGGCAATCCGAACGTGTTTGCCGGCTGCGCGGGAATAGGAGTACTGCTGAGTCTTGGTCTTACGCTCTCGTCAAAGGACAGGGAGAGGATATTTCACTGCGCGCTGCTGTATATAAATTCGCTGGGTTTCGTGCTGGCGTTCAGTATGGGAGCGAGCGGAGCAATAGCGTGCGCATTTGTGGCGTACCTGCTGCTGGAGGAGAGAAGCCGGCGTCCGGAGAGCCTTGTGCTGATGCTGGAGACGCTTGTGCTGACAATAGCGGCGGCAGGAGCAGTGTCAATGACAAGCTTTGGAGCGTGGGACGGGGTAAACCCGATTCCGCTGGCGTGTACCATTGCAGGCGCGTGCGCGCTTTGCACTGTTGACCGCTTTGCGGGAAGCCGGCTGACGAAGCTGAAGGTGTTCAGCGGCAGGGCGGCGCTTGTTATAGTGCTGGCAGTGATAGGAGCCGTGGCGGTATACGCGGTTGCGGCGTGGAGCTGGACGGGCGGAGTAAGCCTGACGGAGGGCGGTACGCTCCGGCGTGCAGCCTATCCCAATGCCGGTACATATTCTCTTAAGCTTGAGTCTGACGCTCCGGTGCATGTGAGTATAGAGAGCCAGAACCGTCAGGAAACGATGATGCATACGTCTACGCTGCTGTATAACGGCGAGGCGTCGGAAGCGGAGTTCACGGTTCCGGAGGACAGTCTGGTAGTGTATTTCAATTTTCGGGCTCCAGAGGGCGGCGAGATAAGCTCGGCAGCCTGTGCCGGGGATGGCAGCCTTATTAAGATTCCTCTCGGCTATCGGCTTTTGCCTGGGTTTATAGCAAACCGAATCCAGGGCCTGCTGGCGAACGAGAATGCTATACAGAGAGTGGTGTTTTTTGCCGACGGCATGAAGCTGTTTGCAAGAAGCCCTGTTATTGGCTTAGGTATGGGCGCGTATGAGAACGCGATAAAGAGCGTGCAGTCGTTCTATTACGAGACCAAGTACGCGCATAACCACTATATCCAGTCTCTTGTGGAAACTGGGGTAATAGGGCTTGCCCTGTTCGTGGGTGTGTTCGTGGTGAGCGGAGCAGGTGTGCTTCGTGCAAGGAGAAGGGAAAACGCGTCTGCGCTTCTGCCGGCCCTTGGCGCTGCGCTGGTGTTTATGGCAATACACGGCGCGGCGGAGGTCGTATTTTCCTCATATCCGTATCTGCCTCTGGCTTTTGGAGTGTTTGCGCTTATAAATTTGAGCTGCGGAGAGTGCTTTACGCTTGGGAACAGGTTTAGGAGCGTATCTGTGGTGTGTGTGTGCGTGTTTGCGGGAGTGTATGGAGTTCTTACCTCTCTTAATGTACATGCGATGCAGCTTGTTACGAGCGAATCAACGTTTCAGTCTCTTGAGGCTGCGGCAAAGCAGGACAAGTTTGAGTGGGCGGACTATCTGCTGACGTATGTGGACAGCAGCACAGGCCCCGAGGCAAACGATGAGGTCAGGCAGAAAGCTGAGGTATACGCGGCAAGACTGGCCGAGGTGGAGTCAAACAGTGTTCCGTATTTTCTGGCGGACTATTACTTTAAGACAGGAAAGACGGACGAGGCCTTTGCGATGCTGGAGAAGTACGTCGGCTATGTGCCGTCGGACTCTGAGGCGTGGAACAACGTTTTTCATATGCTTGAGCAGTATGAGCAAAGCGGAGACAGCTACCGAGAGGGGGTAGCCGGTATTATTGAAAGGCTCAGAGAGTGGACGGCGGAGAATATGGGTGAGATAAGTCTGGACGAGGCGGCGCAGGGCTTTGCTTTGCGGTATGCGACATGATAAAAGAGAATCAGAGGCTGCTCAACCGCTTCAACGTCATAAGCGATGGAGTGATTATCTATGCGATGCTCCCGCTGGCGTTCTGGCTGAGGTTTTACGTTTTGCCGGGCGGAGTAATAAATAAGCCTCTTATAAGTTATCTGAGGATAGGCGTAGTCATAACGCTGATTCAGATTTTTACATATGCGTCGTTCGGACTTTATAAGTCTCAGCGTAAGGTAAAGCTGAGAAACGAGCTTTCACGGCTTTGGAGAGCGAGCATGCTTGACCTTATACTCCTGTTCGGCTGGCTGTTCTGGGACCACGGAGAGCACTACTCGCGAATTGTTCTGATTTCATTCTTTGCGCTGAGCGTTTTTCTTTTGAGTGTGAAGCGCGCGGTGCTGCGAAAGGCGTTGCGTTTTTACCGCAAGCGCGGTTATAACCAGAAGCGTGTGCTGATTATAGGCAGCGGGGAGTCGGCGGCAAGGTATTTAAGCGAGATACGGAAGAACGGGGACTTGGGATATACAGCGATAGGGTATGTGTCCGATAAGGCTGTATCAGGAATCGGACTAACGTATTTCGGCGGCTACACGGCTTTGGGAAGAGTGCTAAGGCAACATAATCCCGACGAGGTAGTTTCAGCCGTGGAGGTGGATGAGTACAGGAACACGGCACAGATAATCTCTGAGTGTGAGAAAGCAGGCGTAAAGCTGTCGATTATACCGTTCTATGCCGAGTATATGCCATCAAATCCGAATTTTGATGACCTTAATGGTATACCTCTGCTAAACATAAGGTATATCCCTTTAGATAACATAGCAAACGCATTTGTAAAGAGGACGATGGATATTATAGGCTCGGTGTTGTTCTTGATATTGTTCTCGCCTGTGTTGCTTGTATGTGCTATAGGAGTCAAGCTATCATCTCCTGGGCCTGTTGTATTTCGGCAAAAAAGGATAGGCAGAAATAAGAAGCCATTTATGATGTATAAGTTTCGGTCAATGCGTGTAAATGACAATCAGGACAGCGCATGGAGCAAAAAAGAGGACAGCCGGCGTACACGCTTTGGCTCGTTTTTGAGAAAGTTTTCGATAGATGAGTTTTTGCAGTTCTGGAATGTCCTGCGCGGCGAGATGAGTCTGGTAGGACCGAGGCCGGAGCTGCCGAAGTTTGTGGACCGGTTCAAGGAGGAGATACCGCTGTACATGGTGAGG
>CATJWA010000104.1 GCA_949744025.1 uncultured Eubacteriales bacterium | reverse complement strand
GAATGGTCAGGTTTGCGCTCTCGCCCTTTTCGGTCAGCGCGGTGCGGATATCCTCAAATCCGTAATTTGAGGTTGAGGTGTCCACCAGTATGGTCATGGTAAACATTCCGCCCATTATGGTCTGATTCAGGTCGAGAATATTCACGCTCATGGAGGCCAGCAGGGTTGTTATCTCGGCGATTATGCCGACCCTGTCGGCGCTGATGACTGTCATTATTGCTTTCATAGAAAACTCCTTTGTCAAATGAGAGGCCGCAAAGCGGCCTCCTGCTTTGTTTAATTAAAATATGTCCTCGCGTATCTCCTGCGGCGGAGTTTCGAGCGCCTCGGGACTGCGGAGATAATATTTAATGTATTTAAACGCCGTGGCGTAATACGTGCCGTCTATGGTGCGCTCGTCCATCACCACCTTGTAATCGAAGTATTTGCGCTCTGCCGGAGCTCCGGACTTGTCCAGCTCCACGGTGCGGTACTTGGCGCCGAAAGCGATGAATACGGGCAGGTTGCCGAAGTTGTAAAGATGGTGGTATATCGGCGGAATGCCCAGCGAGCCGAGGTCTGTTATTATCATGCTGCCGTGGAACGGGCTGGCGTCGAGCAGTGACTGCGGTATCCAGCCGAAATAATCCATAAGGTTTAACAGCCAGACAACGAATTTCAGAAACAGCCCCGGCAGCTTTCCCAGTGAGGCGGCCACCTGCTCGGTGTTGTTGTCGCCGTCATTTGCCTTTATCTCGTCTATCTTCTCGTTGAGCTTGCGGTACACGTCATAAACAGTTTCGCTCGGGTCAAAGGCAACCTTTATTGTCGTCTCCGGAGCGTCCATGGTCAGAGCGCGCTTTACGGTCATTACTATTTCAATTTTGTCGCGGGCGTATATCTTCTGGCCGGAGACAAAGCGGTTGAGCCCCGGACAGTGGGCTATCGTGCGTATATAGGCGGCGATGAAAAGATGGAGTATGCCGATTCCCTTGCAGCCCTCGCTGCGCTTGGCTCTCAGCCAGCGGTCAATCTCCGTGCACTCCACGCTGTCGGTGAAATAGTCCATGGCGTCGTTGCGCTTGACCATTATGTAGGGCGTGAATTTATAAAACGGGGCCAGGGAGCGAAGCAGCCGGCCTTCCTTTCGGTCGCCGAAGCGGCGCTTGTATGTGGTCTCGGGCATTATGTGCTCCTCCTGTATTTGGTTTCGTAATCGTGGCGGGAAACACGGGAGGACCCCCGCCGGAAAATATAGGCCAATTATACATTGGACGGGTATAAATATCAAGACTTTTATGCAATTTTAAGATTTTGGTGTACTCGCGTCAGATAATCAACTTTTGTACTTGAAATTATTACTTGTATGTCGTATAATTAACACACCTTGATATTTGCATTGCGTTATGCATTGAATGGAAAAGCCGCATTTGAATTGGGCGCCTGCTCAAATGACAGTGTCAGGAGCGCAGGCAGGGAATGTTTGCCGCGCCCTTTTCCGGCTGAGGAAGCCGGAGGAGGGCTTATATGCGGCCTGAATGACAGATTATTACATAATACAGCATGTTTTTTACATCGGCTTGGAGCGAAAAGCCTTGCCGGGCTCATAAAATCGGGGCTATGCCCGCACGGATCCCTGCCAGGTCCGGACGGATTTAATATAGCAAAAACAAAGACCAAATATAAGGAAATGGGGGTGTTTTCATGTCTCTTGAAGCTATTGCGGCCATCACCGAAACCGAAGAAAAGGTCAGGCAGATGAAGGCTGAGGCGGCTGCTGAAGCAAAGCGCAGCATCGCGCAGGCGCAGGCGCTCGGCGAGGAAGCAATCGCTTCGGCAATCAAAAAAGCGGATGCGGAGATAGCCGAGCTGATGAAAAAAGCCGAGGAAAAGGCAAAGGCCAGCGCGTCCGAGCTTGCCCAGAGCAACGAGAACAGAAAAGCGGCTATGAGAGCCAAGGCGGACGTCAGACTTGACAAGGCGGCCGAGCTCATTGTCGAAAGGATCGTGAACAGTTAATGGCGATAGTCAGAATGAAAAAACTGAGCCTTCTGGCGACTCGTTCACAGAAGGACGAGATACTCCACGAGCTGATGCGCCTGGGCTGTGTCGAGGTCAGGGAGCAGGACGAAATCCTTTCCGACGCCGGTATGGCGGACGTGCTCACGCGAGAGAGCAGCGACGCGGTGGAGTGGCGGACAAAGAAAACCGCTCTGTCCGAGGCGATAAAGCTGCTGGACCGCTACGTGCCGAAGAAAACGCCTATGCTGACTCCGAGGCCGGAGCTGGGCGAGGCGCAGTTTCTGGACGAGGCCGAGCTTGAGTCCGCGCTGTCCGCCGCCCGCGAAATAATCGCGCTCGACGAGCGGATGCGCAGCGATACCGCGGAGGAAAACCGCCAGCAGCTTCTTATTGAGGCGCTGACTCCCTGGCGCGGCTTTGAGCTCCCTCTGGAAACCGGCGGCACAAGGTACGTTTCCATGCTGCTGGGCACCGTTCCGGCTGCGGCCGATTTGGGTGCGCTGAGCACGGCGCTGACAGAGGCTCTGCCCGAGTCGGAGGTGTTCGAAATTTCCTCGGACGAGAACCTGCGCTATCTGAGCGTGTTCTGCCTGCGCAGCGGGGAGGACGCGGCCATGCCCGTGCTACGTGATTACGGCTTTGCCGCGCCGGCCTTCGGCGCCGTAACCGGAAGCGCGCAGGAGAACATAAAAGCCGCGCAGGCCGCGCTGGAAAAGCTGGCCGCGGACAAGGCCGCGTGCCGGTCGCAGCTTGAGCAGCAGGCGGGCAACAGGGACATGATAAAGGTCTGCTTCGACCGCATAAATACGCGCGTGGACGTGGAGGAGGCCGCCGAGCGGCTGCTCAAAACGGAAAAGGCCGTTCTGCTTGAGGGCTGGGTCTCCGTGCCGGAGATACCTGCCATGGAAAAGACCCTGTCAGGGTTCGACTGCGCGTATGAGCTGACCGAGCCCGCCGAGGAGGAGTACGGCGATGTTCCGGTGGACCTGAGAAACGGCAAAATAGTGCGCCCGATGAACATGGTAACGGATATGTACTCCCTGCCGGCCTACGGCTCCGTTGACCCCAACCCGCTGATGGCGCCGTTCTTCATCGTGTTCTACGGCATGATGATGGCGGACATGGGCTACGGCCTGATAATGATGCTGCTGTCCCTGATAGTGGTGACGAAAGCAAAGCCTCAGGGCGCGACGATGCGCTACATGATGCCGCTGATGGGCCTGTGCGGCGTGAGCACCTTTATCTGGGGCGCGCTGACCGGCGGCTTTTTCGGGGATCTCATTCCTCAGCTTATCAGGCTTTTCAATCCAGAGAGCACCTTTGCCCTGCCGGCACTGTTCTCACCGCTGGACGATGCGGTCGCGGTGCTCATAGGCTCGCTTATCCTCGGCGTTATCCAGGTGTTCACCGGTATGATTGTCAGCATGTACATGAAAATCAAACGTGGAGAGACGATGTCCGCGCTGTGCGGCGAGGGCGCGTGGTTCCTGGTGTTCATCATTGCCGGAGCGGGCTTTGCCATGGGCCAGATTAAGATCGCCCTTATCGCCGCTGTGGTGGTGCTTGTCGTCACCCAGGGCTACGGCAAGAAGGGCTTCGGTATAATCACCGGCATCTTCGGCTCGCTGTACAACGGCATCACCGGCTATTTCAGCGATATTCTCTCCTACTCCCGACTGATGGCTCTCATGCTTGCCGGCGCGGTTGTGGCGCAGGTGTTCAACCAGCTCGGCGCGATGACGGGGAACGTGGTTACCTTCATCATAGTAGCCCTTATCGGCAACGCGCTGAACTTCGCGCTGAATATTCTCGGCTGCTATGTCCATGACATGCGTCTGCAATGCCTTGAGTTTTTCGGGCGCTTCTATGAGGACGGCGGCAAGCCCTTCCGTCCCCTGAAAATCAAAACACAATATGTAAACGTCGTAAAAAAATAAGAAATGAAAAAAACAGGAGGTTATTGAAATGAGTTTTCTGGAATCTTTTGGTGGATTGGCACTGGCCCTTCTGGGCGCGGGTCTTGCAGTCGGTCTGAGCTGTGTCGGCTCGGCAAAGGGCACCGGCATTGCCGGCGAGGCAGGTACTGGCCTTCTTTCCCAGGACCCCTCCAAGTCCGGTAAGGTCATGGTTCTCCAGCTTCTGCCCGGTACTCAGGGACTGTACGGCATGGTCGTTTTCTTCTTCGCAATCGCCCGCATGGGCCTGATGGGCGGCGACTTCAATACGCTGCTGGGTATGACCACCGCCACCGGCATGGCCTACTTTGTCGCCTGCATGCCCATGGCTCTGGGCGGACTTCTCTCCGCTATAGCTCAGGGCAAGGTTGCCGCCGGCTCCATCAACATCCTTGCCAAGAAGCCCGACGACTGGTCCAAGGGCCTGCTGCTTTGCGGTATTGTTGAGTTCTACGCCATTCTTTCCCTGCTGGCTTCCATGCTGATGCTCCTCCAGTTCTGAGCATCCCATCAAGAAAAGGGGATTCGATATGAACGGAATCGAAAAAATCACCGCAAAGCTTGAGGCCGAAGCGCGCGCGGAGATTGACTCGGTAAAAGCCGAGACTGCCGCGAAGTGCGAGGAAATCAAGAAGGAATACGACAAG
>CATJWA010000103.1 GCA_949744025.1 uncultured Eubacteriales bacterium | reverse complement strand
TTCTCTATATCAAATCGGCTTTGCAACTGGGAGGATGTGCTCTATTCCCAGTACATCACCGTATTTTCCCTTTTTCACGTCGCTGGTTATCCGGCCGTTGTTCATCGTCACCACTCTGCGGCGCATAATATTTACATACATGCTGTTGTGCGTTGCCATAACCACCGTGGTGCCCTTGCGGTTTATGTCGTTTAGCAGGTGCAGCGTGTCCCATATGCTGTCATCGTCAAGGTTGGCGGTTATCTCATCCAGAATGAGAATCGGCGGAGAGCCTATCATCGCCCTTGCCAGCTCAATGCGCCGGCACTCGCCAATAGACAGCTCAACCGGATACCGCTTTTCCGCGCCCTTCATCCCGACAAGGCCGAGCACCTTCTTCACCCTCAGCTCCACAAGCTGGTCGCTCTCCCTGCCAAGGGTTATTCGTGCGGCAAGGGCAAGATTTTCCTCAACCGTGCGCTTTCGTATCAGCGTCGGGTCCTGCCATATCTTTCCGAAAAGCACCGCCGCGTGGTTCTGGCTGAGCTTGAGCATCCAGTTTAAGTCCTTCTGGTCTATGTACACCTTGCCGCGGCTCGGCTTTGTCTGACCCGATATCAGTCGCAGCAGAGTGCTCTTTCCTGCGCCGCTGCCGCCGACGACAAATACGAATTCGCCCTGCTTTATCGTCAAATCAATGTCCTCTACGCCGGTTTCCTGATATATGGAACGCTTCTTGCGCTTGCGTGATTTATAAAATTTTGAGACATGCTCCAGTTCAATCGTAGGCATAACAGAGCTCCCCTGCGCCGTTTGATAACGCTTCCCATTATTCTTCCTATTGAAAACGGACTCATTTCTGATATAATAATGGTGAATTCTGTCCCCGAAGGGAGTTTTGCTTTTGGAAAAAATTAAACACCGCCGCACTCGGCTATGGCTTATCCCGCTCGTCGTGCTGATACTTATCTGCGCCGCGGCTGCCGCGCTGGTTCTGCGTGTCGGCCTGTCGATTGTACTGCGGGACACCAGTGCCAGGCCCTACGCGGCCGGTCAATGTATATATCTTCACAGTCAAAACGCCATAGGCAGTCAGCTCGCCGGCGATCCCACGCTCTCCGACGGAGCAAACATTTCCGACCCCGACGTAACCACGCTTGTCAGCTCCGGCGGCGTTGAAACACTCACAGGAGGGTACATGCCCATTACATACTACTGCCAGGGGGACGAGCAGTGGTCCGAGCTGCCCTTCGGCAGCGACACAATCGGTCCCTATGGCTGCGGTCCCACCACCATGGCAATGGCTGTGTCCAGCATGACGGACCAGACCGTCAACCCCTGGGAGATGGCGCAGCGCACTGTCGAGCTCGGCTGCTGGGCAAAGGGCCACGGCTCCTACCACAGCATCGCCGGCGTAATCGCGGAGGACTTCGGTCTCAGCTGCCAAAGCTTTGAGGCGCGGGACGCCGATTCGCTGGTCAGCGCGCTCGTCTCCGGCAAGCTGCTCGTGGCCCTCATGGGCCCCGGACACTTCACCAACGGCGGTCATTTCATTCTCCTGCGCGGCGTAACCCTCTCCGGCGAAATACTCGTCGCCGACCCGAACAGCCGCGAGCGCAGCCTGACGGCATGGGACCCCGAGATTATACTCGCCGAGCTCTCGCCCGCCACGGACAATGGCTCCCCGCTGTGGGTGCTATCAAAAAGCTGAAAAACGCCTTGCTGTTCTCGCGTAATATCGGCCCGGTTTATACCGAGCCGATATTTCGTTGTTTAACCTGCGCCGCCGAAATTACCGGTAGGCCGACTTTTCCCGCCCCAAGCGCTGGTTCAGTACGCGGTCCACGGTCATAATCTGCTCAAGACGGCGCTTGTTGGCCGCCACCTGCTCACACAGCATAGACTGATTGCGGTCGCCCGCTTCCACCGGTCCCCCGCCGTTTAGCATCGACGACAGTCCCGCGGCCGTGTCGGGGTCATTCAGCGCCTCAAGCTGATCGCGCACGGCGCGGTCGGCAGCCTGGAGCTTTGCCAGCGGCTCGGCACGCATACCGATGAGCATCGATGTGCTCACCTGATCGTTTCTGTCAATAGCCTGGGCCAGCTGCTGCGTCAGGTCCTCCACCTCATTTAAAAGGTTTCCAATTCGCTTCATCTGGACCAGTGCATCCATAACTGTTTTTTCGTCCATACTATTCCTGCCTCTCGACCGCGGCTACGGCCTCACTTTCGGCGTTTTTCTGCGCCTCGCGGAAGGTGTCGCGCAGCTCTCCGGCCATTTTCTTCACGCGCTCAAGCTCGGTTTTGTTGCGTCCGGCCTTTACACGCTGGAGCTCAAAGCTGAAATAATCGTACAGACGGTTAAGGTTGCGGCTGATGGGATACTGCATATCCAGCGTATCGTCTAAATAGCGGATAATCTCCGCGCTTCTGTCCACACTGGCCTCAAACAGGAGATAGTCCTGCTTATCCAGGGCCAGTCCCGCGCGAAACAGACGCTTGACGAGCTCGTCATACAGCAGCAGAAGAAGCTCTCCCTGCGACAGGTCGTTTATTCCTTGCTCCTGATAGCCCTGGTATCCCTGGTAGCCCCTGATATCCATTTTCGACTCCTTTTATAAGTCAATATTAATATCCGCCGCTGCCGCCCATCAGTCCGGCCATCGCCGAGGCCTGAGAATTCATCTGAGCTATAAGCTGCTCAAGACGGCTGAACTGCGTTGTATAGCGGTCAATTTGGTCGGACATCTTATCCTGCCAGCGCTCAATTTGATTGTCGATGTTGTCCATCTGAGTCTTGAGGCTGTTGTTGTTAAGCGAGGTGTACGCCTTCGCCGAGCCGGCGTGATTAACCAGAATGCCCTTGGGCTCGCCAACCGTCTTGGCATAGGCGTCAAGCGTTTTCTGCATGGTCACCATCAGTCCGTCGCTTGACGAGCCGCTCTCCCTGCTCTTGGTGAAAGCGTTGCGCACCTTGTCCGGATCGCTGTCCAGAGCCGCGCGCAGCTTATCCTCGTCAAGAGAGAGGGTTGTCATGCCGTTGCTGTAGCTTGTGCCGATGCCTATCTCGCGCAGCGTCTGACCGTCCGTGCCGCCGGGGGTTATTGCTCCGAGCAGGTTGCTGTACATTCTCGAGAGGTTCGAGTCGCCGAAAAGTATGCCCTGCTTGGCCTTTTCGTTGTACGCCTTGAGCTCGCTCTCGGAATATTTCTCCTCCTCCTCGGCGGTAAGAGGCTCATAATAGCTCTTGTTGGACTTCTGAGCCCGCATGGTTGAGTAGCCATTCTTTATCTCGGTAGCCATCTCGTTGTAGTCTTCCACGAAGCTGCGGATGGCATCGACTATTTTGTCGGAATCGGTGGTGGTGGTAAAGGTTATGGGCTCGTATTCCTCGCCGTCCTTCCCCTCCGCCTTGAACTCGCCCTTGATATTGACAGTCAGCCCGTCGATGTCAAAGCTGTTGCTTGAGCGGGCCAGATTCTCGAACCGCTTGCCGTTTATCTCCACATCCATTATGGCATCCTGACCTGCGGTATAGGAAGAACCGAAATCAGGCTTGGCATATTCAAAGGTGAAGGGGTCGGCGGGGTCGCCGTCGCCGCTGAGAAGCTTGTAATCCACCATCTTGCCGGTTTTGTCATCGGTTATCTTGAGCTGGCCCGAGAGTTCATCAAAGGAAGCGGTCATGTGGTGATTCACATTAAGATTTGAGTTGAGCTTATCGACGATGTTTTCCATCGTATCGGTGTCCTTGATATTAAAGCTGTATATTCCGACACCGTCGACATTAAAGGCAAAGCGGTTGCTTTCTCCCTCTTTCAGGCCAAGATTATAAGTCTCCGAGAAGCTGTCGCCGGCGCTGCGGCCATGCGTAGCAAACATGTCCTTTGCCAGGCCGCCAAACTCAATTTTTCCCTTTGCTCCGGTCTCGGTGGCAGTAAACTTAAACTCATTGGTGAGCTTGGAATAGCTTACCTTAACCCCCGCCTCGGCGCTGGAATTGATGGAGTTTATCAGGCTCTCGAGCGTGGTGTCCTCATTCACGGATATGGACGCGCCGTTGACCTTGAAGTCATAAAGAGCCTTGCCGTCTTTGTCCACGCGGTAATAGCTGCCGTCCTCGGCCTGCTTTACGCGGTTGCCCGCCTCGTCCACCATCTTGTCGGTATTCACCTTGCCCACAGCCTCAAGACGGTTATTCTTGAAGAATTCGTGGTCCTCGCCCAAGATGTCGGAGAGCTTCTTTGCGGGGTTGATGAAGTTGGAGTCGCCGCTCTCAAAGCCCAGGGCCTTAAGCGCGGAGCCGCCCAGGCTCAGGGTGGAGCCCTCGTCGGTCTTAAAGCTCAGCTTGCCGCCGTCATTATTGACCTTGACCTTGTTCTTGCCGAAAGCGTCGTCCAGCTCATTCTGGAGGATATTCTTAAACTGTGTATTCTTGTCCTCTGCGGCGTCATACGTAAAATCAATCTTGTTCATCACGTCGGACATATTGATTTTCTTGGTTGTGCCGTTGAAAGTGATGCCCAGCTCCTTGCCGCCGGACCAGTTTCCGTCGTCGTCCTTCTTGCCGCCGAGGTACTCATAAGCGGTCTTTTTCTCGGTCAGTCCGCTCACGCCCGCTATGACGTTCTCACCCGCGATTTTCTTGATGTCGCCTGAGGAGGAGCTGATGGATACCTTGTTCCCGTTGCCCAGGCCGTCCTTGAAGGTTATGCGGCCGAAGGGGTCCACGTTCACCTCGATTGCCTTGTCGGCCGTTGTAGTTTCCTTGAAGCCGTTTTTGGTGTAGTTGTAGGTAATCTCACCTAATTTATTGCGTATGGCCTGGGCCAGCTTCTCGGAATCGGAAGCATCCTCCTTGACGCTGCCGTCGTCATTATAAACCTCAACCTCGTTGAGATTTTCCAGCTCGTCGAACTTAATGTCGAAGGACGCGCCGTTTTTGCCGCCGTACTTGAACGACAGCGTACCGGACACTGTGCTCACGTCGAGGTCTGCGGAAAGGTCAAAGTCCTTGCCGGTGACGGACGACACGTCTCCCAGTCCCCCGCCCAATCCGGACACGGAATAGGTCGCGGCCTTTGCCATCTGCTTGACGGAGTTGATTTTTATATCGCTGGTGGTCTTTCCGCTGGCGGTGATTTTATTGCTCCACGTTCCGTTTACGGCGGTATTTACCGCGCTTGTGAAGAAACTGTTGCTCATAAGGTTTGTCTTTGAGGAATAAGAGGTATACTTCGTGCTGAAGTTTGCCGCCTTGTCGATAATGCTGCGGTAAGCCTCCTGCTGCCACTCAATCTTTGTACGCTTTTTTGTGAGATTCTGAATTTTCAGCTTTATTCCGGATATCGCGTTTTCAATCATGGACTCGGTGTCCATGCCGCTGGCCAGACCGCTGAGAACATTGCGGTTGCCGTAGATGCTGCTTGTGTTATAGCTGCTGTTGCTAAGGCTGGTAATAGACGCCATAGTAATCGCTCCTTTCCTAAGGCTCCCGAACGAAGGGAGGGCGAAATTATATTTTCAGGGATATTTTTTTGAAAAAATTCAGAGTTTTTTTCATTCTACCTCTGTTCTTTTTTATCGACCTGTAGTATATTAA
>CATJWA010000102.1 GCA_949744025.1 uncultured Eubacteriales bacterium | reverse complement strand
CATGACTATCAGCGATAGCACCACCGCCAGCGCCACGTACTGCGGCAGCTCCCGGTCAACCAGGTCCTTGGTGTCCTTTATCACCACCGAGAAGCCGGCTAAAAAGCACTTTTCGTTGCACAGCTTCCGGACCTGACTTATCGCCTCCATGGTCTCCATGGACGCGCCGGCGTTTTCGTACTGCACTATCATCATCGTGCCCCTGTCCGAGAAAAACACGTCGCGCAGCTCCTCCGGCAGGAAATCCTGCGGTATCTGTATGCCCGTCAGGCTCGACACCCACAGCGCGTTATTTACGCCCGGCACCTTTTCAATCTCCTCGCGCAGAGCGTTAGTGTACTCCGGCGGCATATCCTCCACTATCAGCATCGTCGTCGCCGCCATCCGGAAGGGCTCCTCGAGCAGGCGCTCGCCGCGTGAGGAGTCCAGCTCCGGCGGAAGATACGTCAGGATATCGTAGTTTATCCTTGTCGCGGCCGAGCCTATCAGGCAGGCTATGAGCAGTATCACCGCCACGGTCATAACCAGCTTCGGCCGTCTTGTCAGTCCATGCGCAATTTTTTCAATCAATGCCTCTCACCTCGAACAAATAAGTTTTTCATATTCACAGCACCGTGTACTCGGCTTCAATGTGTTCCTCCTCCGCGCTTGAGCGGCGCGGCGCCTTTATGGTGTACAGCCCCATAAGCAGGCTCTCCGCCCCGTCAACCGCAAGCGTCAGCCCCATCATGCGCACAAGCACCCTGCCGCTTTCAAAGGGATGCAGCAGCATCAAAATTCCAAGTGCGGCCCCGCCCGCCGACACTGCCAGAATCAGCCACCAGCGGCGCATTCCGAAATGCCTGGCGTCAATCGACGTCTGTAGGCGAAGCACGCTTTCGATAAGAACAAATACGCCCGCCAGCACCGGCAGCACCCCGATTATCCCCTGCGGATACGCGAGCAGCAGAGCCCCCAGCACAATCGTCAGCACCCCCAGCGCAAGGTCAAACTGAAAGGCCAGCCGGTACAGGTCGTTTGAAAAATATCCGGCAAGCTTTATCACGCCGCAGAGCACCGCCACTATGCCGAGAGTCAGGCATATCACCTTCACCGACACATCGGGCCAAATCATCAGGCACAGTCCCATGGCGACAACAAGAGCCGAGACCGCGGCGAACACCGCCTTGATGCATTTAACGGCTTTCATGTTTCTTCCTCCTTTGCTTTCATGAGCTCATAATAGCGCGCCCCCGCCCTGCCCGCAACGGACAGAAAAGGCAAAATGTGCAAGCTTTTCACGTGCGCAAAAAAATGTGTCAGTTTTTCACACGTCCGCAAATTTGTAACCCTCGTCCCCCGCGCGGAGTTGACAGCGCAGGTGAAATAAGGTAAAATTCATCAAAAGGGGCTGTTGACAAAGCCCCAAAAGGAGCCGGAGCCATGTCCAACGCCACCAAGCGCATACTCGCCATGTCCCTGAAAAAGCTGCTGTCGTCCCGCACGCTCGACAGCATAACGATACAGGACCTCGTTGACGACGCCGAGGTCAGCCGAAAGACCTTTTACTATCATTTCCGCGATGTTTATGACCTTCTTGAGTGGATACTCGTCGATGAAGGCCGGCGGCTTGTGGAGGACAACAACACCGCCGGCGCCTGGCAGCAGGCGCTGCGAAATGTGTTTGCCTATTTCTGCGAAAATCAGCCCATCATACTAAATGCCTACAGGGCCTTGCACAAGGACGAGTATCTCATTGAGGTGCATGTCTCCCGCCTGCTTCGCCCGCTGCTCGAGCGCGTGTTTGACGAGCAGCCGGACGCGCAGCGCGTGTCCGCTGAGGACCGGCAGTTTATTCTGGATTTGTACTCCTTCGGCCTTGTGGAGTTTTTCCTGCGCTGGGTCGGCAACGGCATGAAGCCCGATTCCGAAAAGCTCATGAACCAAATCGAGCGCATCTTCACCGGCAGCATGGAAAACCTGATAAAAAAATGCGTATAAAGAGGGCGGTCCCATAGACCGCCCTCTTTATACGCATTTTTACCGTTTGAGGATTTGTTTTGATTTATCACACCTCCCCCCTCCGGCCCTTCACCCTCCGGTAGAACGTGGACTCGCTCACCCCGCACAGCTCGGCCGCCTCCGTCAGCGTCAGCGTCCTGTTCTCCCAGGACGAGACTATGAGCTCAAAATCCTCCGGCAGCGGCGTCGCGGGACGGCCGAAGCGCACGCCCCGCGCCCGAGCCGCCGCGATTCCCTCCTCCTGACGGCGGCGTATGCTCTCGCGCTCGCTCTGAGAAACGAAGGAGAGAATTTGCAGCACCAGGTCGGCGATAAACGTCCCCATGAGGTCCTTACCCTCGCGTGTGTCCAGCAGCGGCATGTCTATCACGCAGATGTCCACGCCAATCTCCCTTGTCAGCACGCGCCACTGGTTCTGTATCTCCTGATAATTGCGCCCGAGCCGGTCAATGCTCAGCACATACAGCAAATCCCCCTCCCTGAGCTTTCGCAGCAGCCGCTTATACTGCGGCCGCTCGAAGTCCTTACCTGACTGCTTGTCCATGTATATCCTCATCTCCGGTATTCCCCTGCCGCGCATTGCCATAAGCTGCCGCAGCTCGTTCTGGTCCGTGCTGGATACCCGTATGTATCCGTAATCCATCATTTGCAGAGCCTCCCATTTGTTCGTGACGAATCGTCCCAGCACCTATTTTAAACCAAAACCCGCCGTTTTGCGCCGTAAATCGAATATACATGCCCTGAAATATAAAAGCCTGCTTAATATCTCAAAGTGTGCGCTCCTGCTCCCCCTCTCACCCCTCAAGAGCGCGCATCCGCTCCGTCACGGTCTCAAAATCCGGTATGCTCGGAATTCCTCCCGGCTTCTCCGTGGACAGGCTCGCCGCCGTTGCTGCAAAGCGCGCGATGTACGCCAAGTCCTCCCGTGTCAGCTTCTGCGGGTCCTTACCCAGCTCCAGCAGCCGGAAAACCGCGCTGCCTCCGAAAATATCGCCCGCTCCGGTCGTGTCCACGGGCGTCACTCTCGGGCTCGGACAGGCAAAGCGCGCCCGCGGGCTCGCCAGCAGACAGCCGCGCGGCCCGAGCGTCACCATCGCCAGCTTCACTCCGCACTCGTCCAGCAGCCTGCCGGCCCCCTCCTCCGGAGCGCAGCCCCAGACAAACTCAAGCTCCTCATCGCTTATCTTCACCACGTCCGCCCTGCTCAGGCTCCACAGAATCTGCTCGCGCGCCTCGTCCCCGCTGCGCCAGAGCGGCAGGCGCAGGTTCGGGTCGCAGGTGAT
>CATJWA010000101.1 GCA_949744025.1 uncultured Eubacteriales bacterium | reverse complement strand
CTCCACTTGTTTAGGGTCCACGTCGCCGGCCACGCACAGGCACATATTTGAGGGGTTGTAGAAAATTTTGTGGCAGGAGTAGAGCGTCTCTGGCGTAATGGCCGCGATGCTCTCCACCGTGCCGGCAACGCTGTCGCGTATCGGGTTGTGCGCGTACAGGCAGCGCATGAGCTCGTCGTACACCACGTAGTCGGGGTTGTCCTCGCACATGCGTATCTCCTGCCCGATTATGCCCCGCTCCTTCTGCACGCTCTCCGGCGTGAAATACGGCGTGGAGACAAAGCGCAGCAGGGTTTCAAGATTTTCGTAAAAGCCCTCGGTGCTCTCGAAATAATACGCCGTCATTCCCGAGGAGGTGAAGGCGTTGGGCTGCGCGCCGTTTGAGGCCAGCAGCGTCATGGCGTTGTCCCCCTCGGGCATGTCGAACATCTTGTGCTCGAGGAAATGTGCCACGCCTGCGGGGGTGTCGATATACTCCCCGCCGAGGCGAAAGCGGCGGTCCGCTCCGCCGTAATCGGTGGCAAACATGGCAAAGCAGCGGGTGTAGCCCGGCTTTGTTATCACGGAAACACGCAGTCCGTTTTCCAGCGTGGAGCGCCAGAGCGTCTCGCCGACGCCGGGATATTCGTATTTAGTCATCATCTTCTGTCTCCGCCTCCTCGTCGCGTTCCGGCGCGCGCAGGAAATACACGGCGTCCAGTTCAATCCCCGCGGCGACGGACAGTACATCCTCCCTTGTCACCTCGCCGCAGAGCAGGGCCAGGTCCGCGGGGCCGTAGTCCAAACCCAGCAGCGCCTGGGTCAGGTAGAAGTCCTCCAGCGCGCCGGGGCTGTCGGTCATGGCGCGCAGGTCGCTGGCCATGGCGCGGCGGGCGGAATTGAGCGCCTCGTCCGTGAAGTCTCCGGTGCGCACCGCGTCAAGCTGGGCGAGAATCTCCGACTTCGCCGCCTCGAAATTATCAAACTCTATTCCGGACGAGACAAACATCACGCCCTTTAGCCGGTCGACAAAGGACGAGGCGTAGTAGCACAGCGAGAGCTTCTCACGCACGTTCATAAACAGCTTGGAGGTCACGCTCCCGCCGTACAGAGCGTTGAAAACGCTCAGCGCGGCAAAATCCGGCTCGTCCATGCACTCGCCCATGCGAAAGCCCAGAACAAGCTTGCCCTGCGTCACGTCCAGCTCCTCGGTAAAATACCTCGGCTGCTCCTCGACGGCGTTCAGGCGGATGTCGGTGCCCAGCTCGCAGTTCAGCTCGCCGCGCGGAAGTGTGCTCAGAGCCTCGCGCAGCGCCTCGGACACGCGCCGCTGCGAGGCCGAGCCGCAGTAGAATATCTCAATCGGGCAGCTTTGCAGCAGGTCGTGATAATACCGTGTGAGCTCCACATAGCCCACCTCCTCGGCGCCCGACTCGCTGCCCATGTCGTCGCAGGAGTAGGCTTCATAGGCGCACATCTCCTCGCAGGCGCGGAAAAGGGCGTAGTCGCGCTTGTCATTCACACGCGCGCGTATGTCCTCGATAAGCTTCTGCTTTTCACCCTCCACATAGTCGCGCCTGAGCAGTCCGCCGCGCGTGGCGGGGTGGAGCAGCAGCTCGCCCAAAAGCCGGCACACCGGCTCAAGCAGGCGCTCCCCGTCCGGCGTGAAACGGTCGGCAATGAAGCCGGCATAGAAGCCCATGCACAGCATCTCGCCCTTTTTCCGCACTATGGGCAGCACCCGCGCGCCGTAAAGCTCGTCGCAGGCGGCGGCAAGCGCGTCCATATCAGGGTAGGAAACCGTTCCGCGCGCGAGCACGCGCGGCAGGAGCGCATTTTTCGATATTGTCTCGCGGTCAAGCTCCGTGAGCAGGCTTATGCTTATGCAGTCGGATTTAAACTTGTCCGTTTCCAGACAGGAAAGCCACACACCGGGCAGAAGCTGCGTTCTTGTTACCTCCAGAAAAATCCCTCCTTAACGCCGCCGGAACATGCGCGCCGCCTCGCGGCGGCGCACACGGCTTTGCCGGCGCGGCCAGAAATCAAATATAATAATCGTTTCGCGATTATCATACCACATGTTCGGCGCTTTGTGAATGAATTTATTGTTAATTGTTTCCTCCGCCAAGCTCCTGAGCAAGTCCCGGCACGGCCAGGCCGCCGCCGTTGTAGCTCTGGCCGTCAACGGTGACGCCGTCTCGGCCTATGCCTATCCGCAGTCCGCGGAAGCTCACCTCGCAGCCTCCCCAATCCGAGGGCAGACACGGCTCGATAAACAGCAGCCCGCCGCGCAGGCGCAGTCCCAGCAGCTCCTGCGTCACGGTGCGCAGAAGCCAGCCGGCAGAGCCGGTGTACCAGGTCCAGCCCGCCTCCCCTGCATGTCCGGCGGCAGAGTATACGTCCGCGCTCAGAACGAAGGGCTCGCCCTTGTAGGTGAGTGTGTCACGTCCCGAGGGCAGCATCGCGCGAAGCAGCCTCCACGCCCTGTCCGCCTGCCCCGTGCGCAGCAGGGCTATAACCAGCCAGAGCGCGCCGTGAGTGTACTGTCCGCCGTTTTCACGAAAGCCGGGACCGTAGGAGGTGATATATCCGGGCCTTGCGCCGTCACCGTCAAAGGGCGGGTCAAACAGCTTTACAAGCGAGTTTTCCCCGTCGTACAGCCTGTCAACGGCCGAGTCGAGCGCCCGGCGCACCTTCTCCGCGTCCGCGCCGGGGCACAGAGCGGCGAAGCTCTGGGCAATCGAGTCAATTCGGCACTCGCGGCTTTTCGCCGAGCCGAGCGGCTCGCCTCCTGCGTAGTATCCGCGCAGGAACCACTCTCCGTCCCAGACGCCGTTGGCCGCGGCGGCGAGCGTTTTAGCCGCGGCACGCCAGCGCTCCGCGCGCTCGGGCATGGAGGGGGCCGCCAGCTCGGCAAAACGCTCTGCCGTGAGGCTTACAAACCAGGTCAGCCACTCGCTCTCGCCGTCCACGGCGTCAAAGCCGTCGTTCCAGTCCCCGCTGCCGAACAGCAGCAGGCCGTGACTGCCCGTGCCGCGGCGCAGCACCTCGTCCAGCGCGCGGGCGCAGTGGCTGAGGATGTCCTCGCTTATTCCCGAGGGCGCGGCGCACTCATAGCGGTCGCGCTCGCCCGCCGCCAGCGGCGCGGAGGAGATATACTCCGCCTGCTCCCGGCAGATTGAGCCGTCGCCGGTCTGCTCGACGTATTCGCACAGCGCCCAGGGCAGCCAGACCAGGTCGTCCGAGCAGCGTGTGCGCACGCCCTTAGGCTCGCCGTCGCCGGTGTGCCACCAGTGCTGCACATCGCCCTCCGGATATTGCCGGCGAGCCGAGCGCAGTATCTGCGCCCGGGCAAGCCCGGGGTCAAAGGGTATGAGGTTCACGGCGTCCTGGAGCTGGTCGCGGAAGCCGTAGGCCCCGCCGCTCTGGTAGATGCTGCACCGGCCCAGAACGCGGCAGGCCATGGTCTGGTAGTAAATCCAGCCGTTCATTATCCGGTCGAGCTCCGGCACGGACGAGCGCAGGCTCAGCAGTCCCGTGCGCTCGCGCCACCATGCGAGCGTGCGCTCAAGCGCCGCAGCGGCGTTTCCCGG
>CATJWA010000100.1 GCA_949744025.1 uncultured Eubacteriales bacterium | reverse complement strand
GAGGACATCACCCGCGTGCTCTACCCCAACGACAGCACCTGGGAGGGCAAGCGCCTGCGCTTAAAGCAGCAGTACGTGCTCTCGAGCGCGTCATTGCAGGACATTCTGCGCACCTTCCGCCAGGACCACGGCAGCGACTATTCGCTTCTGCCCGAATACTGCGCAATCCAGCTCAACGACACGCACCCGACCATATCCATACCCGAGCTGATACGCCTGCTCATGCACGACGGCATGGACTTCGACCGCGCCTTTGACATCACGCGGCGCGTATTCTCCTACACCAACCACACCGTAATGAGCGAGGCTCTGGAGAAGTGGGACATGGGGCTTGTGGGCTCCGTGGTGCCGGAGATTTGCGACATTCTCTGGAAGATAGACAACCGCCTCAAGAGCGAGCACCCCGAGCTGTTCATCATCAGGGACAACACCGTTCACATGGCCAACCTGTCCGTTTACGTGGGCACGAAGGTCAACGGCGTGGCGCAGATTCACAGCGACATCATAAAGTACGACGTGTTCCGCGACTGGAGCGCGGTGTATCCGGAGAAGTTCACCAACGTCACCAACGGCATCACGCCGCGCCGCTGGCTCGGCCTGTGCAACCCCGAGCTGACCGCCATGCTCACCGAATACGTCGGCGAGGACTTCCTGACGCATCTGGACGCGCTTGAGCAGCTCAAGGGCAGGATTGACAGCGCGATGATTGCCCGCTTCAACGACATCAAGTATAAGAAAAAGCAGCAGCTTTCCGAGATGATAAAGGCCCAGACGGGCGTGGACATCCCGCCGGAGTTCGTATTCGACGTGCAGGTCAAGCGTATGCACGAGTATAAGCGCCAGCTTCTCAACGCGCTGGCGGTGATGGACATCTACCTCGGGCTCAAGGACGGCTCGCTGACCGACTTTACGCCCACGGCCTTCATCTTCGGCGCCAAGGCCGCGCCCGGCTATTACCGCGCCAAGTCCGTAATCCGCTACATCAACCGCATAGCCAACTTGATAAACAACGACGAGCAGGTCAGGGATAAAATCCGCGTCGTGTTCGTGCCCAACTACAACTGCTCCTGCGCCGAGCACATCATTCCCGCCGCGGACATCTCCGAGCAGATCTCCCCCGCGGGCACAGAGGCCTCCGGCACCGGCAACATGAAGCTGATGCTCAACGGCGCGGTGACGCTCGGCACGCTTGACGGCGCGAACGTCGAGATTGTCGAAAAGGCCGGCATGGAGAACAACTACATCTTCGGCGCAAAGGTTGAGGATATCACGCGCATCCGGGATACCTACCGCTCCCGCGACTACTATGAGCGCGAGGGCAGGCTTCACCGCGTTGTCGATACGCTGGTGGACGGCACGGTGGAGACGGACGACGGCGTGCGCGAGCTGTATCACGCGCTGCTTGACGGCGCGAGCTGGCACCGTCCGGACCACTATTTCATTCTGCTGGACTACCGCTCCTACTACGACAGCAAGCTGCGCGCGATAAACGACTGGCGCGACCGCGAGGCGTTTGGCCGCAAGTGCCTGATGAACATCGCGTCCGCGGGCAAGTTTACGTCCGACAGGGCGATAAGGCAGTACGCCGAGGAGATTTGGCACGTGTAATAGTTAAAATAGAGGCTGCCAAAGGCAGCCTCTATTTCAGGCAGAGGTGAAGGGATTATGTCGAGGATTACAATGCGCGGGCGCGGGACAGTGGAGGAGCTGTGTCAGGCACTGCCGAAGCGTCTGGACGACGCATGCGGCACTCTTATGACCTGCGACGTGCTCGAGTGCGCGCGGCACGGCCCCGGCGCGTCGCTGCTGCTGGACTACCACGGGGTGCTTGCCTTAGAGGGAACACCCATCGCCGTGAGCATATTCGCCGAGGGCGAATACGTTATCGTTGACGCCGTAACGCGCAGCCCCGTCGGCTCCCTTTTCACGAGCTACAGCGACAAGCCCGTGCTGCTTGTGGCTGGGGCGCTCAGGGAGCTCGGCTTTGAGGAGCACGAGCGCGAGAGCTGGCATCTTGACGCGGACGACCGGTCCGAGGAAAAAAGGGCCGCAGAGGACGCCGAGCCCTTTTCCGCCGCGTCGTGGATGCAGCTTGTCCGCGACGTTAAAGAAAAGGAGACTGCCTCACGCAGGGACGCGGGCACGCGGTCCGTGCCCGTGCGCGCGGAACCGGAGCCGAGGAAGCGACGCGGGAAAAAGCGCAGCTACGACCCCGAGCTGTAATCGCAAAAAACTCTGCGCGGCCTATTGACAATCACACTTTAAAGTGCTATTATGGCCTAAATCGCCGGAAGGCGGGAAAATCGGAGACCTTACCTATGAAAAATTCACTGAGCGCAAAAGCATACTTCGGCTTTTACTACTATTACTTTTTCCCGAAAAAGTAATAGCGCTTTGTGCTGCGGTAAACGCGGAAGGTAAGGACGAAAACTGGTTAAGCTTTAGCTGCACGAAGCATTTGCTTTTGTGCGGCTTTTATTTTTTTGAACCTGCATTCATAAGCGAAAACGCCGCCTGGACGGGGATTTCGCTTATGAATGCAGGTTCCAAGAACACAAGAACAGGAGAAAAAGCAATGGTAACAGTATTAAAACCCAATGCCACCCCCGAGCAGAAGGAGCATCTCATAAAATGGCTGCGTACACAGGGCCTGGACGTGCATATATCCGAGGGCGAGGAGTACACCATCCTCGGCCTGGTCGGCGACACCAGCAGGATAGACGTTGACCTGCTCGAGAGCCTGGATATGGTACAGTCCGTGAAGGTGGTAAGCGAGCCGTTCAAGCAGTGCAACCGCAAGTTCCACCCCGAGGACACCGTTGTGGACGCCAGCGGCGTGAAGCTCGGCGCGGGGCATTTCGCCCTTATCGCCGGCCCCTGCTCGGTGGAGAACCACGACCAGATAATCTCCATCGCCGAGGACGTGAAGGCCGCGGGAGCGAACCTGCTGCGCGGCGGCGCCTTCAAGCCGCGCACCTCCCCCTACGACTTTCAGGGCCTGAAGGCCGACGGCATAAAGCTGCTGCTTGAGGCGAAAAAGGTCACGGGTATGCCGATTGTGTCGGAGATTATGAACATCGAGCACCTTGACCTGTTCGCGGACGTGGACGTTATCCAGGTCGGCGCGCGCAACATGCAGAACTTTGAGCTGCTGCGCGAGCTGGGCACCACGAAAAAGCCCATCCTGCTTAAGCGCGGCCTGGCCAACAGCATCAAGGAGCTTTTGATGAGCGCGGAGTACATCATGGCCGGCGGCAACGAAAATGTCATCCTCTGCGAGCGCGGCATACGCACCTTCGAAACCTACACGCGAAACACTCTCGACCTGTCCGCCGTGCCGGTGCTGCACGAGCTGACGCACCTGCCGGTTGTGGCTGACCCCAGTCACGCCACGGGGGCGGCACGGCTCGTCGCGCCCATGGCAAGGGCCGCG
>CATJWA010000099.1 GCA_949744025.1 uncultured Eubacteriales bacterium | reverse complement strand
GGCGGGGGCCTTCACCTCTGCGCCGGCCAAGTACGCGGCCGCGGCGCTGTTTTCCGATGTGCTGATAAACGCGGCGAACACGCTGGTGCTGCCGCTTATATGCGCCTATCTTGCCGCGGCGCTGGCCGACGCGGCTTTGGGGGACGGGAGTCTCGCGGGGGCGGTGAAGCTGCTTAAATGGGCCTGCGGCTTTGTCATGGCGGCGATGATGACGGCCTTTACGCTCTATCTGAGCATAAGCGGCGTTATCGCCGCGAGCGCGGACGGCCTGAGCGCCAAGGCAGCCAAGACCGCCATCTCCGCGGCTCTGCCGGTTGTCGGAGGCATAGTGGCAGACGCGGCGGGAAGCATCGTGGCCGGAGCGGGAATTATCCGCGGCGCGGTGGGCGTATTCGGGCTTATCGCGGTGCTGGCGGTGTGTCTGACGCCGTTTTTGAAGTTAGGGGTGCGATATGTGCTGCTGAAGGCCTGCGCGGCCGTTGCCTCGCCGGTGTGCTCGGGCTCCATGGCAAAGCTGATAGACGCCGTGGGCACGGCCTGCGGCATGATACTCGGCCTTGTCGGCTCGCAGGCGCTGATGCTTTACATATCGGTTATATCAATGTTAAAGGCGGTGGGCGCGTGACGGAGCTTCTCAGAAGCTGGATACTGGGTCTGGCGGGCGCGGCTGTGTTCTGCGCGCTGTGCTCGGCGGTGACTCCGGACGGGAGCGTGAAAAAGGTGCAGAAGCTGCTGTGCGGCGTGGCGATGACGCTGGCTCTGGTTTCCCCGCTCAAGGGACTGGACATGAGCGGCTACTCGCTCAACCTTGCCCGCTGCCGGCAGCAGGCGGAGGCGATAGGCGCCTCGGCGCAGGAAATTTCGGACAGTCTGTCGCGAACATTCATAGAGGAGCGGTGCGCGGCATATATATTGGACAAAGCGCGGCTGCTTGGCTCAGAGCCGGGCGCGGTCAGAGTCACGGCGCGGTGGAGCTCGGAGGGGGTGTGGTATCCGGCAGAGGTGGAAATTCAGGCACAATATGACCGAAAACTTTCGGAGAAAATCGAGGAGGAGCTGGGAATATCCGCGCAAAACCAGCACTGGAGCATAAATGAAAACGATTGAAAAAAACGCTGTACTGCAAAAGCTTGCGGCAAACAAATATGTGCTTGTCGTGATACTGCTCGCGCTTGTTCTGCTTCTGCTGCCGGAGGGCTCAAAGGCGGCGGAGATGCAGCAGCCGAGCGGCGACCCGCTCGAGGCCACGGGCGTTCCGCTTGCGACGGAGAGCGAGAAGCTGGAGACGCTCCTGTCGCAGATACAGGGCGTTGGCCGGGCGCAGGTGCTGCTGTCGAAAAACGGCGCGGTGGTCGTCTGCGACGGCGCGGAGCTGGCCACGGTCCGGCTGGACGTAACCAACGCTGTCATAGCCTACACGGGACTTGGCAGCGACAAGATATCAGTTATGAAAATGAAATGATTTCGGGAGGCGTAATTGTGAAGAAAAATTTGAAACGAAACATAGTCATGGCAACGGTGCTGCTGTTCGTGTGCGCGGCGGTGTACCTCAACTGGTCGTACAACAGCCGGGCGGGACAGGCGGACCCGGCAATGGCGGCGGCGGAGGACGCGGCGATGGCCGCGGCAGAGCAGGAGTATCTGACCGCGGCGTCCAACGAGGAGGCGCAGAGCGAGAGCGTATCCTCTTACTTCGCCACGGCGCGCCTGACAAGGCAGCAGAGCCGCGACGAGGCGCTTTCACTGCTTGAGACCGCGGCGGGAGCCGAGAGCGCGTCGCAGGAGACGATAGACAGCGCCATGGAGTCCATAGCGGCGATGGCGACCTGGTCGATGCAGGAGTCGCAGATTGAAAACCTCCTGCTGGCCAAGGAGTTTGACGACTGCGTGGTGTACATAAGCGGCGACGGCGTGACCGTTGCGGTGCCGGCACCCATGGAGGGGCTGAGCGAGGCCGCCGTGGCGAGGATAACCGACACGATTACCGGCGAGACGGACTACACGGCCTCGCAGCTTACGTTAATCGAAATAAAGAATGAAAACGCGGGTTAAAACCCGCGTTTTCATTCTTTATTTCGAGGGATTTTAATTGTCAGCCGCCGGGCGGCTGACAATTTGGGGGTTAGAGGAACGGGGGCGCCCCGTGCTTTGCACGATGGCGCGATGGGCGCGCCGCTCTGCGCCTCGCCCCTTCCCGCACGGCGGGCGGGAAGGGGTTCGACGCTCGCTTTGCGAGAGGGATATTTCCGAGGCGCATGTCCTCGGAAATATGATTTTATTTTTTTCGCGGCGCTTCGCGCGCGAAACTCTGCGAGGCGGCTGTTCGCGCCGTATGGCGCGAAGGCGGCGGGGGGTAGGGGCTGTTTGCGCTTCGCGCAAAAGCGCAGTGGGGTGAGGGCTGTTTGCGCTTTGCGCAAAGACGCGGTGGGGGGTAAGGCTGTTCGCGCTTTGCGCGAATGCGCGGGTGAGAATGTGAGAGTAAGGGCTGCTCGCGCCTGTGGGCGCGAAGGCGCTGGTGTGCGGGATTTTTTTGCTTACAGGGGGTGATGGGGGTAGAAATGTTCACATATGTCATGTATAATAAACTATGTATCAATATTTTTTGGAGTTGTGCTGCATGGCGTTTGTTGAGTTTCACAATGTTGAGAAGGTCTACGACATGGGCGAGGTGGCTATTCAGGCGCTGCATGACGTGAGCTTTGAGATTGAAAAGGGAGAGATCTGCGTCATTGTCGGGGCCTCGGGAGCGGGGAAAACCACGCTGCTGAACATTCTGGGCGGGATGGACTCGCTCACGGGGGGACGGGTGCTGCTCGACGGGCAGGATATTTCCGGCTACTCCAAGCGACGCCTGACGGCTTACCGCCGGTACGATGTCGGCTTTGTATTTCAGTTTTACAACCTCATAGGCAACCTGACCGCGCTGGAAAACGTGGAGCTGGCGGCGCAGCTCTGCCGCGGGAGTCTGGACCCGGCGCAGGTGCTTGAGCTCGTGGGACTGCGCGAGCGGGCGGGAAATTTTCCCGCGCAGCTTTCCGGAGGAGAGCAGCAGCGCGTGGCCATAGCCAGGGCGCTGGCAAAAAACCCGAAGCTGCTGCTGTGCGACGAGCCCACGGGAGCGCTCGACTACAGGACTGGCAAGGCCATACTGAAGCTTTTGCAGGACACCTCGCGCGGCACCGGCATGACCGTCGTGATAATAACTCACAACTCCGCTCTGACGGCGATGGCCGACAGGGTGGTGAGCATAAAAAGCGGCACCATAGGCTCCGTGGAGAAAAACGGCAGGCCCAAGCCGGTTGAGGAGATTGAGTGGTAGATGATAAAGTCCGTTCTGCGTGAGATAAAAAGCAGCCTTGGCAGATACCTGTCGATGCTTGCCATAATTGCGCT
>CATJWA010000098.1 GCA_949744025.1 uncultured Eubacteriales bacterium | reverse complement strand
GCGCGGCGTGCTCAGCGAGGACGCGGCCTACGACGCGCTGTACGTCAACCGCAGGCTGCTTGAGCGTATGCGTGAGCTGGCCGAACAGTATTTGAGCGAGTGAACGGGGCCCCCGCGCTTTCGCCGTGAATGCGGCGGGGGCGCGGGGCTTCATTTCTGCGTGAAATACAGGGCTCAGAATTTGGGCAAAATGCACAAAAATGTAGAGAAGCGAATTTTTGTTGCAGCAACTTATGCTTTTTTCGCGCGTCTGGGACCTGTTAGTGAGAGAGGGATTGCCGCGAGGCACGGATTTTTCGTAAAGAGCACTTGAAGCGGCGGGTAAAAGCTGATAAAATATTATTTTATTACAAAAACACATGGGGCCGGCAAAAGGGCCCGCAGCGGGAGAAACGGGAGGAAAGATGATAACACAGGAATGCGCCGAGCGCCTTGAGCGGGAGACGGGGAAGATTTTTATAGGCAAGAGCGAGCAGCTTCGGCTTGTGATGATGTCGATTTTTGTGGGCGGGCACGTGCTGCTTGACGACCTGCCGGGCAGCGGCAAGACCACGCTGATAAAAACCATGTCCAGAGCGCTGGGCTGCCAGTTCCGGCGAATACAGTTCACGCCCGACCTGCTGCCCTCGGACATAATCGGCATGACGGTTTTCAACCAGCGCTCCGGAGGCTTCGAGCACGTAAAGGGACCGGTTTTCACCAACATTCTGCTCGCCGACGAGATTAACCGCGCCATACCGCGCACGCAGTCAGCTCTGCTCGAGGCGATGGAGGAGCGGCAGGTGACGATAGACAACGCCAGCTTTCCCCTTCCGGAGCCCTTCTTCGTAATGGCCACGCAAAACCCCGTGGAGCGCGAGAGCACCTTCCGCCTGCCGGCCGCGCAGATGGACCGCTTTTTCGTGAGGCTGTCCCTCGGCTTTCCGAGCAGGGACGAGGAGAGGCAGATGCTCTCCTCCCTCGGCGATGAGATTGATTTTTCCGTTGTGGACGTGATATCCTCTCCCGAGCAGCTCATGGAGATACGCCGCGAAATTCAGGGAGTGCATGTCAGCGGCTTCGTTGAGGAATACATAGTCGAGCTGGTTCAGCGCACGCGGGAGCACGCCCAGCTCTCCTTCGGCGCCTCACCGCGCGCGACGCGCTGTCTCTACCAGGGCGGCAAGTCCCGGGCGGCGATGCTCGGGCGCGATTACGTCACGCCCGAGGACATAAAGGAGATTTTCCTGCCCGTGCTCGGCCATCGGGTTCAGCTTACAAACGAGGCGCGCTACACCAGGCGGACCGAAAACGACATTCTGCTTGAGATATTAAGCGGCACTCCGGTTCCTCCGCAGGGCGGGGAGATATTCAATGAAGCGTCAGGGAAGTAACCTCGTCACGCCGACGGGCCTTGTGCTTCTCGCCCTGCTGACGCTTGTGGCGGCATACCTCAGAGCTCCCGCCCTGGAGGCAATGCTCTTTGCCCTGCTTCTGCTGTGCTCCGCGGCTTACTTTTGGGCGCGCGCCGCGCTCGGGCACATCGAGGTTGAGCTCGGGCAGGAGGACCTGCGCGCCTTTCCGGGCGAGCTTGTGGAGGCTCGGGCTCGGCTGAAAAACGCAAAGTTCCTGCCCGTGATATGGCTGGAGGCGCGCTTTCCCACGTCGGGCGCGGCCTGCGTCGCTCCGCCGGCGGAGGAGCAGGAGGGACTTGAGCCCGGCGAGGAGCCGGAGATAAAGGAGAGCTTCCTTTGGGTGATGCCGCAGCAGACTATTTTCTGGCGGCAGAAGGTGCGGGCCGTACGCCGCGGCGTATGCGAGATTCGCAGCATGGAGCTTTTTTCCGGAGACGGCTGCGGGCTGGCCGACCGGAGGAAAAGCGCGGGGCTTGAGCGGGGCTTTCGCTTCATTGTCTACCCCGAAATACGGCATGTGGACCCAGCTCCCCTTCTTGCGCGGCTGAGCGAGCTCGAGCGAAGCCGCAGCGGCTTTTACACGGACAGCACGCTGATAAGCAATATCCGCGACTACCGCGACGGGGACAGCTTTCGCGACATAAACTGGCGGCTGCTGGCACGGCAGGGCACGCTTCAGGTGAATGTGCACGAGACGATGGCGATGCGCAGGCTGTGCCTGATGCCCGACCTGGGCAGCTTTGCCTTTACCGAGCAGAAGGAGGTCAACGGCGAGCGGCAGACTGTGCGCAGTGCGCACGAAGCGGAGCTTGAGCGTATGCTCTCGCTCATCGCGTCAATAATCGTGGCGGTGAACGGACGGGACGTGCTCTGCTCGCTGGTCATCCCCTCCATTGACGGCGCGCCGGCGCGGCTGATAACGCCGGAGGAGCGCGAAACGCAGGTGACGCAGCTTCTCACGGCAATAGCGGAGATTGACTACCACGGCGGAGACTGCGTTTTTCCCGCGGCGGAGATTGCGGAGGAGGGCCACATGCTCGGCCAGCTTTTCCTGTTCTCGCTCTCCCTTCCCGAGGGCGGAGGCGAAACAGAGTGGGAGCGCGAGGGGCTGCGGCCTCTGCGGGTGGTTTTGTCCGGCGCGGAGCGGGACGCGGACGGCCGCGAAATAATCACGGAAACGGAGCTGACGGGAGTATGAAGCGCACAACCGAATTTTTCCTGTCCGGAGCCATGCTGCTGTGCTACAACGCCTTTTGCGCGTGGCTGTTCTGCCTGTCAAAGATACAGAACGAGTGTCAGGTCATGCGCATGAACACCGTGCTGACGGCCGCGTTTCTGCTGTGCGCCTACCTGCTCAACCGAGCGGCCGCCGCGAGGGGCATGTCGCTGTCGCTGTATGTGATAATCCAGCTGGCAATGTCCGCGGCGGGGATATGCCTGCTGCTCGGCACCATGGAGCTCTCCCCCGGCGGAATGGGCACAAGGGTGCTGATGAGCGTTATTTTCGCCGGCGGCGTCCTTGCCTCGGCCGCGCTCGCAATGGAGCCGCCGAAGCTGCACTCGCTTGTGACGTGCTTTGACGTCATGGTATTCTCCGCGCTGATACTGCTGTTTTTGGGCCGCGTTTTGGAGCTTCCCGCGCTTGGTACGGCGCTGTGGACCTGCATCGCGGCAATCGCGGCGGCGCTTGGGGCGCTTATTGCCGGGCGTGTGGAGCGCGAGGGCGCAGGGGCCTCCGTGCGCGGAAGTCCGGCGGCGGGCAGGGCGCTTATCGCTGGGGTATTCGCGCTTATGGGAATTGTCACGGCGCTGCTGTCGGCCTTCGCCGCCGGAGGTATGCACAGCCTGTCCGAAGGGGTGCTGGCGGCG
>CATJWA010000097.1 GCA_949744025.1 uncultured Eubacteriales bacterium | reverse complement strand
TCTCATTTAATATCAATAAGCTCCAGCAGCTCCCCGTCGAAATACCTCAGCAGGGCGCTGCGGGTTACTACAAAATTCTCGTGCGCTATCTCCACGCGCACCCTGCTGCCGGCGACGGAGCAGCTTGCGTCAACGTCCAGCCTCGGCAGGACGTTTTCGCTCAGCTCCGCGGCCAGCTCGTCGGGATGCACGGCGTAGTACTCCGTGTCCCGCGGCGGAGCGTAGCCCTTTATCGGATCCGCGCCCGAGGTGAAGCAAAGCACAAGCGCCAGAACGCCCAGCAGCAGCACAAATACGCAGCCTGCGGGCTTGAGCGTTTTGAGCAGCCACTCTCCATTCGACTGCCTCGGTGTTTCCCGCTCCCGGTCGCTAAGCTTTTCCATATCCATGCTCACCGCTCCTCCTTCGCCCAGTCGCGCATACGGTAGTATTGAATCTCCAGCACCCGCGCAAGCTGCGAGCGTGCCTCCTGGGAGGCAACGGCGGTGGTCAGCTCGCCGTTTTCGCGGAAGCGGCCGGACTCGCTTATAACGTCCACGCCGAGCCCGCGAAGCTCGCGCAGAGACTTTATCGCCGCGTCGCCCTCATAGCCGCACAGGTCGAACAGCTCGGCCATGAGAAAGCATGGAGAAAAGCTCCCCCCTTCGCCGGAAAAGTCATTATCCAAAACTTCCTTTGCCGCGTCGTTGGCCCATATGAGGTACTGTGTGTTGAAGTAGCTGTAAAAGCTGTCCTCGTCCGTCAGGCTCAGGTCTATGCCCAGCTCGGCGTAGACACTGCCGTCGTCGCCCAGCCAGGGCTTGTGGTCGCCGAACAGCACCACCACGACGGGCTCGGCGTCGTCGCGCAGGGCGCTGAAAAATACGCGCAGGCTCTCGTCCGTGAGCCGTATGCCGCTGAAATAATTGTTGATGATGTTCCGTGCGCTCTCGCTCAGGCCCTCTCCAGAGACGTACAGCCGGTTCGGCTCATACAAAAGGTCCGCGGCGTAGGGCCCGTGGTTCTGGTAGCTTACGGAGAAGTTGAAATACGGCCGCCCGGACTGCTTTGCCTCGCCGTAGAGCGTCAGCAGGTCCGGAAAGAAGCCGTCGTCGTTCATTATCCCCTCATCCTCCGGCGTCGTGTAGCGGTCCTCAAAGAAGTGCGAGCTCTCAAAGCCGAGGTATTCCATGACGTTTTGCCGGTTGTAAAACCAGCCGTAGCCGGGGTGGCAGAACTCGGTAAAATATCCGTTGTCCGCGAAATAGCGCGCGTAGGAATCCGCCGCGCCCCGGTAGTCGTAAAGCTGCGTCGAGCCGGTTATATAGCAGCGCTCGGTATCTATCGTGCCGCCGGCAAAGATGTTTGTCACCAGCTCTCCGTTACAGCTCTCGCGTTGCAGCTCGTGGAAAAATTCGTAGGGGTCGTACTCAAAGGAGGGGAAAACGTCCTCGAACTCGGAGAAGTCGTAGTATGACTCGAGCATAACGGAGATAAAATTGACCCGTTTCTCCTCGGGAATGTCACCCGCGCCGTATTCGGCAATGAGCGCGGCGGCCTGCTCAGTGTCGTAGCCGGCGGGCTTCCTGTAAGCGGCGGCCTCGCCGCTGTGCAGCAGGGGATAAAGAAAGCCCCGGCAGCAGTACTGGTCGGTTTCGTTCCACTGGTTCATGGCAAAGCCGCTTGCAAACTCCACGCCGATGTTGCCCGTGAAGTCGTAAACCTCCTGCCGCGTGTATAAACCGAAATAGGCCAGCGCACAGAAGGCAATGAGCGCGGCGGAGTATGCCAGCCGCGGCGCCGCGCGGCGAAAGCGCGCCCTCAGGAAGAAAAACGCGAGCACCGACGCGGCAATTATCACAAGAAAGCTCAGCACAATCGCGGGCGTTATCACGATGTTGTAGCCCGCGCTTATTTTCGCGGCCTCAGAGATGTAGCGCGCGTCGGACAAAAGCAGCGGGTCGTCGCGGAACATGAGCTTAAAGTGGTTGATAAGAGCAAGCACCGTCACTATAATGCCGCTGCCCATAATGGCGCACCACATGCGGTTGAAAAGCAGCAGAAACGCCAGCGCGATGGCAAACACCGGAAAAATGTTCAGCCAGAACAGCAGGGTGTAGCGGAAATAGCTGAAAAACAGCTCGCGCTCATAGCCCGCCGCGCCGAACCACAGGCTCAGCACCCCAATGCCGGCGCACCACAGCGCCAGCGCCAGCAGGTTGAAAAGCCAGTGCAGCGCCCAGCGTGCCCGCGACGGCTCGGCAGGGTCGTAAAATATTATTTTGCGAAGATTTTTCATTTTGTATTTAAGGGCTCAGCACCGCGGGCGCAAGGCCGCGGTGCTGATTATTCTCAGAAACGGATTCTCTGCTCGATGTAGCTTTTTACCTCTGAGATGGGAATGCGCACCTGCTGCATGCTGTCGCGCTCGCGCACGGTGACGCAGTTGTCGGCCGCGTCGGTCTCGGTGCCGACGGTGTTGAAGTCCACGGTCACGCAGAAGGGAGTGCCTATCTCGTCCTGACGGCGATAGCGCTTGCCGATGGAGCCGGCGTCGTCGTAGTCGCACATAAACTCGGCGCTCAGCTCGCTGTAAAGCTTCATGGCCGGATCGGTGAGCACGGCCTTCTTGCTCAGCGGCAGCACGGCGCACTTGAAGGGGGCCAGAGCAGGGTGAAGGTGCATCACCACGCGCACGTCGTCGCGTCCCTTGGAGTCCTGTCCGACAAGCTCCTCGTCGTAAGCGTCGCACAGCACGGCCAGCACGCTGCGCTCCACGCCGAGGGACGGCTCTATGACGTAGGGGATGTAGTGCTCGTTCTTCTCCTGATCGAAGTAGGTCAGGTCCTTTCCGCTGGTGTTCTGGTGCTGTGTCAGGTCGTAGTCCGTGCGGTCGGCCACGCCCCAGAGCTCGCCCCAGCCGAAGGGGAACAGGAACTCAAAGTCCGTGGTGGCCTTGGAGTAGAAGCTCAGCTCCTCGGGCTCGTGGTCGCGAAGGCGGAGGTTTTCGTCCTTCAGGCCGATGCCCAGCAGCCACTGGTGGCAGAAGTTGCGCCAGTACTCGAACCACTCAAGGTCCGTGCCCGGCTGGCAGAAGAATTCCAGCTCCATCTGCTCGAACTCGCGCACGCGGAAGATGAAGTTGCCGGGGGTGATCTCGTTGCGGAAGGACTTGCCGATCTGCGCGATGCCCGCGGGGAGCTTCTTGCGGGTGGTGCGCATCACGTTCTGGAAATTGACGAAGATAC
>CATJWA010000096.1 GCA_949744025.1 uncultured Eubacteriales bacterium | reverse complement strand
AATGGACGAGCACTCTCCCACGGGGGTATCCAAAGGCGGGCCCCGCAGGTCCCCCTTTGGCCGGAGGGGAAGAGGTGCAGGAGAAGGGGGCATTTGGATTGCTCCCTTCTCCTGCCGGCGCTTTTGCCTTCTTTTGGCGCTGTTGGCACTGCGCATCCGTTAGCGGCTTTGCCGCTTACGGATGTGGCGTCCCCCTTGCGGGGAAAAGTAGGTCGCTCCCGCAGGAGCGAAATACCTGCCCCCGCCGGCCCAGCAGGGCCGGAACCCCCTGCGCCTGCAATTATCAAAAAGAAAAATCTAAACTAAAAACGCAGAAAGCCACAAAACTCCATCCCTAACCCCATAACCCAGCCCCAGCAGGAGCGAGCCTCCGGCCAGCAGCCACGGCACTGCGGCAAAGCCCCCGCGGGGCGCAGGGGGGACCCCATACACCGGCGAAAAACCGGGCAAAAACCCAATGCACAAATAAAAAATCTGTAAATTCCTCATTTTTGTTGCATCTGTTGCTGCAAAAAAAGCCCCTTTGGGGGCCTATGGGTAGAGGGGGGAATATTCCTCCGCAGGGGCGGAAGCCCTGACCACGCGCCGCAGGCTCCGATAAGAAGAAAAAAGAAAACTACTTCCCGAGGTGGATAAATGAAAAAAAACTACAACGCCAACGACTTTAAAATTTTCGCCTCCTACATACTGGGGCAGAAAAAGCTGTTTTACATTGACATGGTCTGCGCAGTGCTGGTGTCGGTGATAGACCTGGTTTTTCCCTTCGTCTCGCGCATGAGTATGCAGCGCCTTCTGCCGGAGCGCCTTTTCGGCACCTTTTTCGCCGTTATGGGCATTATGCTGCTGGCATATGTGCTCAAGAGCGGGCTGTACTACGTGATAACCGTGCTCGGCCACCGTATGGGCGTGCTGGTCGAGGCGGACATGAGGCGCGACATATTCACGCACATGCAGCACCTGAGCTTCAGCTTTTATGACACCAACCGCACGGGCGTGCTGCTAAGCCGCATTACCAACGACCTTTTCGACATAACCGAGCTGGCTCACCACGGTCCGGAGAACATCCTTATCTGCACCCTGACGATTGTGGGCTCGATGATTGTGATGTTCACGATAAAGTGGCAGCTTGCGCTTATTCTGCTTATCGTGATGCCCATATGCTTCTTCTTCACGGCGCGCCAGCGCGTCTACATGAAGCGGGCGAACATTCAGGTGAAGAAAAAGACCGCGGAGATAAACGCGGCCATTGAAAGCGGCATAAGCGGCATACGCACGGCGAAGGCCTTTGCCAACGAGCAGGCCGAGGAGGAGAAGTTTGAGCGGAGCAACGATATGTTCAAGGCCGCGAAGGTAGAGTTTTACCGCTCGATGGGGCTTTTTGAGAGCTTTATGGAGTTTACCGTGGGCGTGATGAACGTTGTGATAATAGCCGCGGGCGGGGCGCTTATCATGCGCGGACAGATGGACTACATCGAGCTTGTCACCTTCACGCTGTACATAACCACCTTCATCACGCCGGTGCGTAAGCTGACGATGTTCATGGAGCAGTACATGCAGGGCAGCGCGGGCTTTTCACGCTTTTTGGAGATTATGCGCACGGAGCCGGACATAAAGGACAGCCCCGACGCGCGGGAGCTGACAAACGTGAAGGGCGAGGTCCGGTATGAGGACGTGAGCTTTTCCTATGCCGACGGGACCGAGGTTTTGAAGGACATCAGCCTGACAATCCGGGCAGGGGAGAGCTTCGCGCTTGTGGGTCCCTCGGGCGGGGGAAAGACGACGCTGTGCCACCTGCTGCCGCGCTTTTACGACGTGACGGCCGGGCGCGTAACGGTGGACGGGCAGGATGTGCGCTCTCTGACGCAGGAGAGCCTGCGGCGGAGCATAGGCATCATTCAGCAGGATGTATTTCTCTTTGCCGGAACGATACGCGAGAACATCCGCTACGGACGGCCGGACGCCACGGACAGGGAGGTTGTCGAGGCCGCGGTCAGGGCGGAGATACACAGGGAGATTATGGACATGCCCGACGGCTACGACACCTATGTCGGCGAGCGGGGCGTGATGCTCTCTGGCGGGCAGAAGCAGAGAATTTCCATCGCGCGGGTTTTCCTGAAAAATCCGCCGATACTTATTCTCGACGAGGCGACCAGCGCGCTGGACAGCGTGACGGAGCAGAAGATTCAAAGCAGCCTCGAGCAATTAAGCGCGGGGCGCACGAGCATTATCATAGCTCACAGGCTCTCCACGATACGCAGTGCCGACCGGATTGCGGTGGTGGACGGGGAGCACATTTTGGAGCAGGGCAGTCACGACGAGCTCATGGCAAAAGGCGGGGCCTACGCGGCCTTGCAGAGGGCGCAGAAGATAGGGTAGGGCTTTGACGCGCAGTACCGCGGCCGCGCGGCGGACGGCTGCGCCGCGCGGGCCATGTCCCGCAGGGACAAAACTCCGAAACAAAGACCCGGCAGTCCTGTTCTGGACTGCCGGGGTTTTTTGACGGTTTTACTTTCCCTGTCTTGCGGCGAGCTTATCCTTGAGCATTACGCCGCCGGAGAAGATGCTCTCCTGGGACAGCTCCTCAAAGAAAACATCGATATCCTCTGTTGGGATGCCGGTTATGCGGTTGAGCTCCGCGGTGAACACGCGGGCAATCTCACGCTTTGTCTCAAGGGGCTGGGGGTCTATGGTGATGTTTATTTTCGGCATGTGGGGGTCCTCCTTATTTTATTCATCTTCCTCGTGAAGCATCGCGGCAATCGCGGCGGCAAGCTTTTTTATGCTGGTGCCTGAGGTGTTGACGCACACGTCGTAGTTGAGCAGGTCGCCCCAGGTTTTGCCGGTGTAGGAGCTGTAATACCTGGCGCGGTGCTTGTCTACGGACTGAATCTTCTTTTGCAGCTCCTTGTCCGGCAGGGAGGCAATCTCGTCTCCGTGCTTTTCCCGGCAGCGGCGCATTTTTGAGGGCAGGTCCGCGTAAACGAAGATGTTCAGCGGCTTGAACTCGCGCAGGATATGGTCCGCGCAGCGGCCGACTATCACGCAGTCGGACTTGACGGCCATCTCGCGCAGGACCTGGGTCTGTGCGGCATAGATGCTGCAGTTGAGCTGACCCAGCGCGTCATGCGGCACGGTGGAAAAGGAGCTGGCAATGGTTATGGGGTAATAGGAGCTGATATGCTGCTCGACTATCTGCTCGACATAGCTCTCGGCCAGGGCGCTTTTTTCGGATATGGCGCGGATT
>CATJWA010000095.1 GCA_949744025.1 uncultured Eubacteriales bacterium | reverse complement strand
GGCAAGGTGGAGCATCTTTTTCAGGGTGTACTTGCTCTCACCGGCGGCGCGGGCAAAGCGCTCATAGTAGACCTTTTCAATCGGCAGGCCAAGGCGCGTTATGAGTCCGCGGATAAACAGGTCCTCTGTACCGTACCGGCACAGGCGGCGCAGCGCCTCGCGGCTTAAAAGACGAAAGTCCGCGTGGTCGTAGATTATCCCCGCGCCGCACAGGTTCATAAGACCGTAGTATCCCCGGGCAGTCACGCGCTTGAGAAAGCTGTCCGTATCCCTGCGGGAGCGCACGCCGCAGACTATCTCCGCTCCGGCGGCGAACCTTTCAACCATTTCGTCTATGGCGTTGATATCGTCCTGAAGGTCGGCGTCCATGGAAATTGTAGCGTCGCACCAGTCCATTGCGGTTACGAGCCCCGCCATAAGGGCGTTTTGATGCCCGCGGTTGCAGGAAAGGCGCAGGCCGGACGCGCGGCCGTCATTCGCGCGCAGCGATTTTATTATTTCCCAGGTGTCGTCGTCCGAGCCGTCGTCAACGAACAGTACGCCGGACTCCGGAGATATCTTCCCCGCGTTCATAAGCTCGCTCAGCTTTTCGAGCATTACCGGCGCGGTCAGCGGCAGCGCGTCATGCTCGTTGTAGCAGGGTACGACGAGATAGATTGTTTTCATTTTTTCAATTCCTTCTATGCTTTTAGTCGGATAAGCAGCGGGACCGCTATCCGACTATTATAGTTTGTTTGCCCCAATTATGCAACAAGTATATAATTGCCTGAAAAACTCTTGCAAAAAGCATAAAAACATGTTCACCTGCCAAATTTTACTTGAATTGCGGGTGCCGTCAGTCTATAATCTTGTATGGAACGTTTGTAATGCGCTGATAAATAAGAAATACTGGCATAACAGGCAATGATAGATATAATACTTGTAGAGCCGGAGATACCCATGAATACCGGCAACATCGCGCGAACCTGCGCGGCGACGGGCGCGCGCCTGCACCTTATAAATCCGCTGGGCTTCGACATAAGCGACCGCGCTGTCAAGCGTGCGGGGCTGGATTACTGGCATCTTGTGGATCTGTCCGTGTACGGGAGCGTGGAGGAATTTTTCGAGCAAAACGGCGATGAAAACCTCTGGCTGGCCACCACCAAGGCTCCACGTTCTTACGCTGGGGCGGACTTCACCGGAGATGTGAAGCTCATGTTCGGCAAGGAAACCGCCGGTCTGCCGGAGGAGCTGAGGGAGCGTTACCGCGGCCGCTGCGTGCGCATACCCATACGCTCAGAGGCAAGAAGCCTCAATCTGGCCAACAGCGTTGCCATACTTTGCTTCGAGGCGCTGCGGCAGCAGGGATTTCCGCACTTGAAAGACACCGGCGAAATGCTCTGTAAATAATCTACCTGACACGAAAGGAAGTGCCCATATGAACTACAGCAAGAAAACCGTTTACGACATCGACGTCAAAGGCAAAAAGGTCCTGCTGCGCTGCGATTTTAACGTCCCGCAGGACAAGTCCACACGCGCGATAACCGACGACAAGCGCATCCGCGCCGCTCTGCCTACCATTCAGTACCTGCTTGACCAGGGAGCGGCGGTCATCGCCTGCTCCCACCTCGGCAAGCCGGAGCCCAGCTTTGACAAATGGGTTAAAAAGCAGACAGAGAAGGGCAAGGACCCCGCCTCTCTCACCAAAGAGAAGTGGGAAAAGGAAATGCAGGCACTGCGAATGGAGCCTGTGGCCGAGCGGCTGGGCCAGCTTCTGGGCAGGGATGTTATCCTGGCCGCCGACGTTGTGGGCCCCGATGCCCGTGCAAAGGCCGCCGCGCTTAAGGCCGGCGAGATTATGCTTCTCCAAAACACCCGTTTTGAAAAGGGCGAGACGAAAAATGATTCCGAGCTTGCCAAGGCTATGGCTTCCATGGCGGAGGTCTACGTGTCCGACGCTTTCGGCGCGGTCCATCGCGCACACGCCTCCACTGCCGGCGTGGCGGCGTATCTGCCCGCCGTGTCCGGTCTGCTTATTCAGAAGGAGCTGGAGATTATGGGCGGCGCGCTTGAGTCTCCGAAGCGCCCCTTCGTCGCCATTCTGGGCGGCGCGAAGGTCAGCGACAAGATTGGCGTTATCAACAACCTGCTGGAAAAGGCCGACACCATTATCATCGGCGGCGGTATGTCCTACACCTTTATCAAGGCCATGGGCTACGGAATAGGCAGCTCCCTGCTTGAAGCCGAACGCGTGGACTACGCATGTGAGATGATAGACAAAGCCGCGGCAAAGGGCGTGAAGCTTCTGCTGCCCGTGGACACGCTCATAGGCGACCGCTTCGCCGCCGACTGCGCAGTCAGGACCGTGGACGTAAAGAGCATTCCCGACGACTGGATGGGCATGGACATCGGGCCTGAGACCGTGAAGCTCTTTACAGGCGCGATAGCGGGCGCGGGCACCGTCATCTGGAACGGACCCATGGGCGTTTTCGAGTTCGACTCCTTTGCCGAGGGCACCCGCGCCGTGGCGCGCGCGCTGGGCGAGTCGGGTGCAATCACGATAGTCGGCGGCGGCGACAGCGCCGCGGCTGTGGAGCAGCTCGGTTACGCGGCAAAAATGACCCATATTTCCACCGGCGGCGGCGCGTCGCTGGAGTTCCTCGAGGGGAAGGAATTGCCGGGTGTCGCCTGCCTGTTGAACAAATAAAAAAACCAATATCGGAGGTAAAGTTTTATGAATAAAAAATGCCGCCGCGCCATTATCGCGGGCAACTGGAAGATGAACATGCTCGCGTCCCAGGCCAGGGGCTTTGTCGAGGACCTGAAGCCCCTGCTGCCTGAGACGCCGGACTGCGGCGTGGCCGTCTGCGCGCCGTTTGTGATAATACCCGCGCTCATGGACGCGGCAAAGGGCACCTGCGTCGCCGTCGGCGCACAGAATGTCAGCGAGCACGAAAAGGGCGCGTACACCGGCGAGGTCTCCTGCGCGCAGCTCAAGGACCTTGACACCAAGTACGTAATACTCGGCCACTCCGAGCGCCGCGAGTACAACGGCGAGACCGACAGCGGAGTGAACGTCAAGGCCGCGGCCGTGCTGGCATTGGACATGACGCCGATTATCTGCGTGGGCGAGAGCCTTGAGCAGCGCGAGCGCGGGCTTACAATGCCGCACATCGCATATCAGGTCAAGGCCGCGCTGTTTGGACTCAGCGCGGAGAATGTGCGCCGCTGCATCGTCGCCTATGAGCCGATATGG
>CATJWA010000094.1 GCA_949744025.1 uncultured Eubacteriales bacterium | reverse complement strand
GCCCTGCGGGGCCCCCTTTGGATTCCCCCAGGTTTGCGTGGGGCTCGCCGCTATGCGGCATCGCGTGGGAGACACGGGGGTATTGGTTTATTCCAGTCCCAAAACCTCCGCGAGGCGGCGGTCAATTTCCTCGTTGTATTCATGCAGGTCGTCCCGCACCTTTTCGCGCCGCTTGGCGCAGATAAGCGCCTGGGCGATATCGTCATACCCCGCGATGCCGGGGTTGTACGCCTCGAGGTTTTTGCTGATAAACAGCTCAAGACCCAGGGTCTTGGCCTCCCAGATAACTATGCCCTGACCCTCGTAGCGGCTGGTCAGCACGAAGCCGTCCATCTTTTCCAGATAGGGGAAGGGGTTGGCCTGGTTGCCGAGCATGGTGACGCAGCCGCCGAGACCGAGCCGCTGTATCTGCTCTTTGAGCTTGTCGCGGTCGGGACCGTCGCCGAGCATGTAAAGGCGCATATCTGGCCGGGCCCTGTACACCTTTGCCATGTGGTCAAGCAGGATGTCATAGCCCTTCTGGTGGCACAGCCGGCCCATGGTGCACAGGTTGTAGCAGGCGGGGTCAACGGTGAGGGGAACCGGCTCGGCCGCCTTTTGGAAAATCTCCCCGGTGTCGATATGGTTGGATACGGGGGTAATTTTCTTATCCGTGATGCCGGTGACGCGGCGGAAGCCGTCTATTATCCCGGGAGAGACGGCGGCAAACTCGTCAAAGTATTTAAACTTGCCCTTGAAAAAGTGCCAGAGCACCTTGTACTTCGGCTCGTTGCGCAGCTTAATCTCAATGTCGTTGTGCAGCCACATCACGCGCTTTTTCGCCGGCACCGACAGCGCGCCTATGGCGCATTCGCTGCGGTAGCTGTTGAAGTCCACCGCCACGTCGTAGCTCGTGTCGCACGGCGGCCTCGGAGCGACGCGGCGCAGCAGGCCGAAATATACCAGCCGGTTGAAATACGGATAGGGCCGGCAGGCTATGAAGCGCAGGTTTTTGTGCTCCGGCAGCTCAAAAAAGCTGCCGGGGTCGAAGTAATAAACGTCTACCGCGCATTTTTCGTAGTCTATTCCGTTGAGTACGTTTATAAGCGCCTTCTGTATTCCCCCGACGCGAAAGTCGCTTTGAAATATCGCTATTTTTTTCATTTACTGCCGCCCCTCCGTATACCGCGGTTGGCCCGGGCTTTCTGAATTTGGCATGTCAGTTACGACTTGACCTTTGATAAACTCCATTGTATAATATTTCATAAACTTTTGCAAGGGAGACTTGTCGTTTGGCTAAGCGCGGAGAAAAAGAGAATAAACGCTCCGGCGTGCTTATATGCGGGGCCTACGGCATGAGCAACGCCGGCGACGAGGCGATACTCGAGGCCGTGGTGAGCGAAATGCGCTCGATAGACCCCGACATGCCGATAACGGTGCTCTCCCGCACGCCCGAAATCACGGCAAAAAGGCATGGGGTCAATTCCCTGCACATGTTCGACCTTTTCGGCTTCCTGCGAGTTATGAAAAGCTGCCGGCTGTACATAAACGGCGGCGGGAGCCTGATTCAGGACGTGACGAGCTCACGCAGCCTGTGGTATTACCTCTACACCCTCGCCGCGGCAAAGCACCGCGGCTGCCGCGTGCTGATGTACGGCTGCGGCATAGGTCCCGTAAGCCGCGGCTTTAACCGCGCGCTGACCGCGCGGGTGATAAACCGCTATGTTGACGCAATTACGCTGCGCGAGGAAAACAGTCTGGCCGAGCTCCAGGACTTTGGGGTAACGAAGCCGGAAACCGTCGTGGCCTCGGACCCTGCGCTGACGCTCTCGGGAGCGGAGCCGGAGCTGGTGGACGCAAAAATGCGCGAGTTAGGACTGGACCCGGAGGGTGAATACATCTGCTTCTGCCTGCGCGACTGGCCGGGCTTTTCCGAGCGGGCGCGCTGCTTTGCCCGCGCGGCGGACTATGCCTATGAAAATTATGGCCTGACGCCCCTGTTTTTATCCGTCAACCTGCGCAGCGACGGCGCGGCGGGAGAGGCCGCGGCAGAGTTTATGAGCTCGCCGCATTTCGTGCTGAGCGAGCCGATGCCGACGGCGCTGACCGTGGGGATAATTTCGCGTATGCGCGCGCTGGTGTCCATACGGCTGCACGGACTTATCTTTGCCGCGTCCCAGGCCGTGCCGATAGCCGGCGTGTCCTACGACCCGAAGGTATCAGCCTTCCTCGACTATATCGGACAGAAAAACTATGTTCCGCTTGAGGATCTGACGGAGGAGAGCCTGAAAGCCCTGATAGACAAGGCCCTGCACATAGACAAGGCAGAGCTGTGCGCCGCGGCGCAGCAGCTTAAAAGCGTGGAAAGCCGCAACACCCGGGCGGCGCGGCGGCTTTTGGAGAAATAGAAAAGCGTCAAGGAGAAAAATATGGCTCGTGTATCGGTTCTGGTCTCCGGCGGGGGAGCGAATTTGCAGGCGATATTGGACGCATACCATTTCCGCGAGACGCCGAATATGGAGATAAGCGCGGTGATATCCTCGGTTCCGGAGGCCTACGCGCTCGAGCGAGCGCGCTCACACGGCGTTCCGGCCTACGTTGTGGCGCGGGAGCTTTTTCCCAATCACGCCTCGTTCTGCAACGCGCTGCTCAACAAGCTGCGGGATTTGGACACCGACCTTGTGGTGACGGCAGGCTTTGCGGAAAAGCTCAACTATCCCCTTCTCCATTTTTACCGCGGCCGCGTCATAGCCGTTCAGCCGGCGCTGTTTCCCTCCTTCTGCGAGGGCGGCTTCGAGCCGGTGAAGGCTCTGGAGCAGACGATAAAGCTCGGCCTGCGCTGGACAGGCGCGACGGCGTATTTCATGACCGAGGAGGACAACGGCTTCGGTCCGGTTATTCTCCAGCAGCCTGTTGAGGTTCTGCCGGGCGACGGTATGGCCTCGCTTCAGGAGCGGATAATGCGCCGCGGCGAGTGGGTAGTCCTGCCGCGGGCCGTCGCGCTGTACTGCGAAGGGCGGCTGTCCGTCGCGGACGGAAGGGTGACAATAGCGGCAGCGCGGGAAACGGCGGAGAGCAATTAGGGAAAAAAGCGGCAGGCCCTCTTTTTTCGACACGCAAAAGCCGTCGGGGAAATTCCCCGACGGCTTTTGCGCTTATGTAATTATTCCCCGTCGGACTTCTCGGGCTCGGCGGGAGCTTCCTCGGCCGTTTC
>CATJWA010000093.1 GCA_949744025.1 uncultured Eubacteriales bacterium | reverse complement strand
TCAATATAACAAAATGTTTTGCCTATACTTTTATCAGAGTATAATCGGCAAAGGGGAGTTCGGGATGTACAGGAGAATCCGCGACATGCGCGAGGACAGGGACCTGCTGCAAAAGGAGGTTGCGGCCTATTTAAAATGCTCTCAGGTGTGCTATTCCTACTACGAGATAGGCCGGCGGGACATTCCGACGGACGTGCTGATAAGCCTCGCCGAGCTGTACGAAACGAGCGTGGACTACCTTCTGGGAATCACGGACGTGCGCGAGCCGTATCCGAGGTCGATAAAATAAGAGGCCGCAAGGCTTACCCGCCCTGCGGCCTCCTGTTTGAAAAGCTTCACTATTCCTCGTTGAGCAGCATCCGGTCATTGTCAAGCTTTTTCTGCGTCTTTTCCCTGAACAGGACCATCAGCCGCTCAAGCGTCATGCCCTCGCGCTCTTTTCCGGACAGCTCGAGCACTATTTTGCCGTCGCTCATCATTATCGTGCGGTTGCCCAGCTCCAGCGCGGACTGGATATTGTGCGTTATCATCATGCAGGTGATATTGTTTTTTGCCACTATATTCTTCGTCAGCTCGAGCACCTTTTCGGCCGTGGCGGGGTCGAGAGCTGCGGTGTGCTCGTCGAGCAGCAGCAGGCGCGGCGTCACCAGCGTGGCCATGAGCAGGGTCAGCGCCTGGCGCTGGCCGCCGGAGAGCAGGCCCACGGGCTGCTTCATGCGGTTTTCCAGCCCCAGACCGAGCTGAGAGAGCCGCTCTTTAAAATCCTCGCGGTCGGCTCTCGACACGCGGGAGAAGGGCGAGCTGCGCTTCGACGCGCGCAGGTAGGCCAGAGCCATGTTTTCCTCAATCGTCATGCTCGGCGCGGTGCCGCGCAGAGGGTCCTGAAACATGCGGCCGATATATTTGCTGCGCCTGTAGTCCGGAAGGAAGGTGATGTCCTCCCCGTCGAGCTCCACGCGCCCAGCGTCAGGATAAAAGCTGCCGGCGACGGCGTTGAACAGCGTGCTCTTGCCCGCGCCGTTGGAGCCGACTATTGTGACGAAGTCGCCGGTTTCCAGCGTGAGCGACAGCTCCGTGAGGGCCTTTTTCTCGTTTATCGTGCCGGGGTTGAAGGTTTTTGAGAGCTTTTCAACCTTTAACATCAGTCACCCTCCCTTCCCTGCGCGGCCGCGGCGGCGTGCCTCTGGCGGCGGAAGCGTATGCTTTTCTGCATCGCGGGCATGGATATCGCCAGCGCCACTATAACGGCGGATATGAGCTTCAAAAACTCCGCCGGCAGGTTCATGCGCAGGGCTATGGCGATGATGAAGCGGTAGATTATGCTGCCCGCGAGCGCGGACACGGCCTTGAGCCAGAGGCTTCTGTGGCCGAATATGGTCTCGCCGATTATCAGCGAGGCAAGGCCGATGATAATCATGCCGGTGCCGAGGTTGATATCGGCGGATTTCTGGTACTGGGCCAGCACCGCGCCGGACAGGGCCGTCATCGCGTTTGCCACGCACAGGCCGACGGTTATGGTGAACGCGGTATTTATCGAGCTTGCGCGCACCATGTCGGGGTTGTCGCCCGTGGCGCGTATGGACAGGCCCAGGCGCGTGCCTAAAAACAGGATAAGCAGCACGCAGACCGCAATGCTTATCACAGCCGCGACAAGGAGCTTATACGGTGAGTCCTTGCCCAGAAGGTCCTGCGCCGCGGTAAAGACGGTGGCGGTTTTGAGCAGATTCACGTTCGCCGAGCCCATCACGGTCAGGTTTATTGTGTACAGTCCCGTGTCGGTGATGATGCCGGCCAGGATTGACGGCACGCCGAAGCGGGTTTGCAGCGCGGCGGTGATGAAGCCCGCCGCGGCTCCGGCGAGCATCGCCAGCGGCAGCGCCAAAAACGGGTGCCCCGCCGCGGCAACCGTGGCGGATACCGCGCAGCCGAGCACAAAGGCTCCGCCGGTGGTCATGTCGGCTATGTTCAGGATGCGAAAGCTCAGAAACAGCGCCATAGCCACTAAAGCGTAGATAAACCCCAGCTCCAGCGCGCTGCTTATTACGGCGTAGGACAGCATAACGACCTCCGGTCTCGATTGAAAGGCGGAGCCTTTCAATCGAAAAAGATTCGCTGCGCTGAAGCGCCTGCGACTCGCTAAGAGCCGCCGCAAAGCGGCGGTTGCTCGCTTGCATGGCGCCTGCGGGCGCTCATCGGTTGCCCGCCCTTTGGGGCGGGCAATTCGACGCTCGCTTCGCGCAGAGTGTTTTTTTCGAGGCGCATGTCCTCGGAAAAAACGATTTTATTTTGTTCGCGCCTTCGGGCGCGAAGTCTGCGACGCTTTTTATCCCTGCGTGGTGACCTCAACCACGGTGCCGGCCATATCCTTGAACGCGCTGTAGTCGGCGCCGATGGCCGTGGCGGTCTCGGTATTTACGGTGATGATGCCGCCGTCCATGACGTGGTACTCGGGGACCGTGCCGCTTTGCAGGACCTCGACGGCCATGTCCGCAGTGTAGGCGCCCAGCTCGGTGTAATTGACGCCGCAGGTGGCGAAGGCGCCGGCGGTGACGAAGGAGTCGGCGCCCGTGTAGTGGGGGATTCCCGCCTCGGCCAGAAGCTCGGCCACGACGCCCGCCGCGCCCATGACAACGTTATCGGTGGGGGTGAACACGGCGTCAACCTGGTCGAGCATGGAGTTTACCGCGGTTATAATCTCGTCGTTGGTGTTGCCGGTTTTGTCGATATACTTTATCCCCTTTTCGTCGAGATAAGCTTTGGCCTCGGCGATGGGAGTGACGGAGTTGGGCTCGGAGTTGGAGTAGAGCAGGCCGACGGTCTTGACCTCGGGGTTAATAGAGAGCATCATGTCGAGAATGAAGGGGGTGTTGAGCGCGTCGGAGGTGCCGGTGACGTTGTCGATTCCGGTCACGCCGGCCTCGCCGGGGTCGGAGATGGCGGCGTAGATAACGGGGATGTCCGTGCCCTCGGTGGCGGTGACCATGCACTGGGCGGCGAGGGTGGCTATGGGGATTATTGCGTCATATTCGTCGCTGACTGCCTGCGCGCCTATCTGGTTGAGCATGGTCTGGTCGTTCTGGCCGTTGAACTCGGTGTAGCTTATCTCAATGCCCTTGCCGGCGGCGAGCTTATCCAGCT
>CATJWA010000092.1 GCA_949744025.1 uncultured Eubacteriales bacterium | reverse complement strand
TATCTTGTTCTCCTCAGCTATACTCACTATACGCATAGCTATGGAATCCTGACCCTTGGCCAGTACGATGGGAGCGTTGTCCTGCTCGGGCCTGTATCGCAGGGCCACAGCAAAGTGGGTCGGGTTTCGGATGACCACGTCTGCGCCCGGGACCTGCTGCATCATGCGGCTTTGCGCCCTGCGGCGCTGCAGCTCCTTGATCTTGCCCTTGACCTGGGGGTCGCCCTCCATCTGTTTATACTCCTCCTTGACCTCCTGCTTGCTCATCTTCATCTGGCGCTCGTAGTCCCACCACTGGTACAGAAAGTCCAGAGCGGCCAGGGCCACAAAAGCAATCGCAATGCGGATGACCATCTTGATAGCCACATCCACAAGATGCGCGCAGGCAGTTGTCAGGTCGGTGTACAGGTATCGTGAGCTCTCCAGAAACATGTCCCGGATGCTCATATAGATTATGACCAGCAGAAGGGTAATTTTCAAAACGCCCTTCACGGTCTCTATCACGCTTTTTAGTGAAAACAGTCGCTTGAAGCCCTGGAGAGGGTTTATCCGGCTGAATTTCGGCTTGATGGACTCTCCGCTGACCAGAAATCTGGTCTGCGCAAATGTCGCGGCAACTGCGCACAATATCGCCACCACCGCCAGCAGTCCGACGGTTTTTGCCACAACCATAAATCCGCCGACACCAAACTCGGTTGATATCGAGTCCATCCCGCGGGCCTCCTCGCCCACGGCTCCGATGCACGATGTCATGAAGCCGGCAAGCTGCCTGGCGTAGGTCGTGGTGAGCATCCACAGCGTGGCAAAGGTACCCAGCAGGCTGACCACCGCCACGGCGTCGCGGCTCATAAAGACGTTGCCTTTTTTTCGTTCGTCCCGTCGCTTTTTTGGTGTGGCTTTTTCGGTCTTGGAACCCTCGGCCAACGTCCATCCCCCCTTGGACCAGTGCACGCATCGCCCCACCGCGCGCCTTACACGCGTATCAGGGGCTCAGGTTTGTTGGCAACTCCTGCCCTGCCCTGCACGGGCACATACGCCGCGCCGTCAGCCGGACAGGGTCAATATTTCCCTCAGGGCGGCGAGCATACTGCTCTCGGCCTGGAGAAGAAACTCGCTGAAAGGTGCAATCAGCACCAGAAGCAGTGCCAGTCCGACTATAACCTTCAGCTCTATGTTTATCGCGAAAACATTTATCTGCGGGATAACCTTCATAAGTATCCCCATGCCCACCTGGGCAATCAGCTCCGCGGCCAATATCGGCATGCACAGCTTCACCGCCAGTATGGTGCACTCGACAAACAGCTCCAGCATGTAGTTAAATGCCGGAAGCCCCAGGGAAACCGCGCCGTAGGGCACAATCTCCTCCGAGGTGAGGAAAATGCGCAGCAGCGTCAAATGTCCTCCCGCTGCGAAAAACAGCAGGGTCATCAGCACGTTTAGCATCGTGCCGGTCACCGACATGTTCGCCTGTGAGCCCGCGTCGTAAATCTGGTTCATGGTCATACCCATCTGGGTGTCCACCATAAGTCCCGCCATCTGCGGAATATAAAAGAAAAAGCTGACCGCCTGACCAAGCAGCAAACCCACCGCCAGCTCCAGCGCAATGCGTATGAGAAGCTCCGCTGTACCCACGGGGACCCGAACCTGCTGCGTCGTAACAGATATCACAAACAGGGACAGGACCAGAATCATGCCGCTGCGGAATGCGTTTGGTATGTTTCTGCGGCCCAAAATGGGATTGAATAGGATAAATCCGCTCACGCGGGCGGTCACAAGAATAAACAGCGTAAGCTGCGCCCAGTCTATCATGGGTTTTGCCTCCGTTCAGACCGAGCCGCGGAAACCGGCGCCGCTCCGTCCCTCAAAGCCCTGCGGTCTCCTTCAAGAGTACTGCGGCCATGGCCCCCTCAGCTTGCAATCAGCGTAAAAATTTGGTGCGTGTAGTCCTGCAACGTGCTCAACATCCAGTTTCCGCCCAGCAGAAGCACGGCAACAACCACTATCAGCTTGAGAATAAACGAGATAGTCTGCTCATGTATCTGCGTCACGGCCTGAAAAATTGCCACGAGCACACCGACAAGCATACTCAGCAGCAGCATCGGCGCTCCGAGCTTTATGGCCACGCTCACCGCCTCGCGCAAAAGGTCGCTTACCATCGTTGTATCCATGGTTCACTCTCCTTTGCCCATGGTCAGTGTACGCCCTGTACCAACGTCGAGAACAGCAGCGGCCAGCCGTTCACGGATACGAAAAGCAGCAGCTTGAACGGCGTGGAAATCATCGCCGGCGGCAGCATTATCATGCCCATGCTCATCAGAGTCGAGGAAACCACAACGTCAATGAGTAGGAACGGCAGGTAAAGCAGAAATCCGGTGTAGAACGCTCTTTGCAGCTCCTGCGTCATGAAGGACGGCACGATTATGCGCAGAGGCAGCTGTTCGGCTCCCTCCGGTGTTTCGGGTACATCCACATGAGCCAGATTGCAGAACATCTCCAGCGTATTCCACTTTGTATTGTTTAGCATAAACTCCTTGAGCGGAACGGCCGCGCGGTCTATGAACTCGACCTGGTCTATTTCCTCGTTCCTGTACGGCTCCCATGCCTCGGTTTGTATCTGCGTCATCACGGGATTCATGGTGATAAGAGTCAGGAACAGCGAGATGCCTACCAGAACAAGGTTCGGCGGCGACTGGGCCGTGCCCATAGCGTTGCGCAGGAAGGACAGCGAGATGATGTAGCGCGAGAACGACGTCATCATCACCAGCATCGAGGGCAGCAACGCTATCATCGTAGTGAGGAAAATTACCTCCAGTGTCTGCACGCTTCCGCCGTTAATACTGATAAGACTATCGGTCATTTTGCTTTCACCTCTGTTTCCTTTGCCGGAGCACTTCGCCGAAGGCCTCCTTAAATCCAGGCGGCGGAGGCTGGTCAAGATTGGGGCACACCTGCTGCGCCTCCTCCTTTGTCAGCCTCTCGAGCACCGAGACTCCCGACGACGCCACACCGAGCAGAAGATACTTCTCCCCCGCCTGTACAAGCACTACGGACTGTTCACGCCCGATTGACAGGCGCAGCAGCACCCGCAGGCGTCCGCCTCCGGACACGCCCTTCAATCCCATGCCGCCCCGG
>CATJWA010000091.1 GCA_949744025.1 uncultured Eubacteriales bacterium | reverse complement strand
GAATACATTAAGCCGATGGAGATTCCCGTTATTTTTCTCACCGCCAAGGGCACGACGGAGGACAAGGTCAAGGGGCTGAAATTAGGCGCGGACGACTATCTGACCAAGCCGTTTGAGATTGTGGAGCTTTTGGCGCGGGTGGAGAGCATACTGCGGCGCGCGGGAAAGACGCAGACGGAGATAGCTGTGGACGATATCACCATAGACACCCGCTCAAGAAGCGTGCGGCGCGGCAGCCATGAGATTCAGCTTACGATGAAGGAATACGAGCTGCTGCTGCTTTTCGCGCGCAACAAGAACATTGCGTTGTTCCGCGAGACGCTTTACGAGCGCGTGTGGGACAGCGACTACATGGGAGATTCAAGGACGGTGGACCTGCATGTCCAGCGCCTGCGCAAGAAGCTGCACTGGGAGAACAAGATAAAGGCCATATACAAGGTCGGCTACAGGCTGGAGGTTTGAATACGGGCTTATGACCAGACCGCTGAAAACATTTTTCATCACCGCGAGCGTGCTTTTCGCCGTGATATGCATGGGCGAGTGCATCGCGCTCAGGCACACGGGGGGAATCGGCTCGGGCTACTGGAGCTACCTGCTTTTTCTCATTCTGGCCGGGCTCGGCGGCGCGCTGGTGATAAGCACGCACATGTGGCTTGTCTCGCAGAGGGAGAGCAAGGACCTGCGTTTGCAGAAGATACGCATAGCGGAGCTGGAGCGCTCGATAGAAAACCTGGAAAACGTCGCGGGACGGCGCGAGGAGTTTATCGCCAGCTTCGCACACGAGCTGAAAACTCCGCTGACCGCGATAATAGGCTACGCGGACATGCTCCGGTCAAAGGACATGGCGCCTAAGGCGCGGTTTACCGCGGCGGGGTACATTTTTTCCGAGGGCAAGCGGCTTGAGGCGCTGTCGCTCAAGCTCATGGACATAATCGTCGCCGGCAAGCAGGGCTTTGACAGAAAGCGGTATGAGGTCGGGTATTTCATACGCAGCATAGCCGCGGTCACGGTGCCGTCGCTGTCAAACAACGGCATGACGCTGGACATGCGCTGGGAGCAGGGGCAGATTGATATTGAGCCGGACCTTTTCAAGACGCTGATGATAAACCTTGTGGACAACGCGCGCAAGGCCAGCCGCAGGGGAGACGTTGTGGAGCTGTTCGGCAAGGCCGAGGACGGGGGCTACGCGCTGTATGTGCGCGACCACGGAAGCGGGATGAAGAAGGAGGAGCTGTCGAAGATTACAGAGCCGTTCTACATGATAGACAAGTCACGCTCGCGCGCGCAGAACGGCGCGGGGCTGGGGCTTGCGCTGTGCCAGAGGATAGCCGAGCTCCACGGCACGCAGCTTGAGTACGACAGCGAGCCGGGCAAGGGGACAACCGTGCGCGTCCTTTTGAAAGGGGGAGCCGGCGTTGAATGACAGAATAAAGCTGATTATATACGGCGGTGTGACAGCCGCCGTATTTGTCGTGTCCGCGCTTGTGCCGCTGCTGTTTCGCGGCGGAGAGGCGCAGGCGCGGGAGCGGGAGAATGCCGGACTCAGTCCGGGCTCGCGCGCTGAGATATTTGACGCGTACTGGAACGGGGGAGGCGAGGGCTGCCGGGTGAGCCTGATAGACGAGCCGGACAGCGGCGCGCTGGAGCTGTGCTCGGCGCGGATGAGCCAGATAAGCCTGCTGTGCCTTGCCGACAAAAACTCAGGGCAGGTCAAGGCGGAGGGGAGCGAATATGTTTTGGTCGGCAGGGGAGAGGACGAGATACGCCTTTGCCGCACGTGGATGGAGCTGCAAAGCGACTGGCGCATCTGGCTGGACGTATGCTTCGACATGGACAACGGGGATGTTTACTACTTCTATCTGAGCGCGGAGTGTGTGTCGAACCCCTACAAATATTCCGAGCTGATACCGGACGGCATGGACGCGGGGGACATAGCAGAGCACATCGCGCAGCAGCGCGGCTATGAGCTGATGCACCTTAACCGAGAGGGCGGCGGCTCAAACGCCGCGGCAACCGCGATATATACCAGCGAGGGCAGCGCGGTTTGCATGAGCATAAGCTGCGCGTGCTATAAGACGGCGCTTATTGATGTGAAAATCTGCTGTGTGTAATGTGGGCGCGGGCTTTTCCGCGGACCCGTGCGGGGATATATGTCCATTTGCAAATGAAGCGTAGATTGGCGCGTTCCGCTCCTGTGATGCATAGGATAGTGATATGGAAAGGAGAGGTACTGTGCCATTTATCATGTCGCCCTATGACCGCCGTAAAGCGGTGGCCTATGCTCATAAGTGGGCATATGGACGCAATCCCGAGTATTATGATTATGAGGAGATTGGAGGGGATTGCACCAATTTTGCTTCCCAATGCCTTTACGCAGGGACAGGAATAATGAATTTCACGCCAACCTTCGGCTGGTACTATATTGACCCCGACAACAAAGCGCCGGCCTGGACGGGGGTGGAGTATTTCAGAAACTTTATTCTTCGAGACCAGGTCAGCCAGGGGCCCTTTGCCGTTGAGACTGACCTGAGTAAGATGGAGCCGGGGGATTTTATCCAGCTGCGCTTTAACAGGGAGATTTTTGGACATATGCCTATCATTGTAGAAATTGGCTCACCGGCCACACTGGAGAATACTTTGATTGCAACTCACTCCTATGACGCGGATTTTCGGCCTGTGAGCACATATTCTTTTCAGGAGATACGTTTTTTACATGTTATCGGCGCCTATCGACAGTCATAGAATCAAATAAGCCATGCCATAAAGTTATACCATCAGCGTATTGTTTTCGGTAAAATAGAACTTGAGCAGAGATGTACAGGAGAAGTTGGGGGTTGTGATTTGCGTAATAGGCATCATATTGTTGCTCTGACCACGCTTTTTACACGGTTTGCGGAAAAGTGATGACACGAAACAGGTAATATATCAAATCAAGGCCGGAAAGTCAATCAATGGCTTTCCGGCCTTGATTTGTTTTATGTGCTTTTCCACAATGCTCGTGACAAAATCAAAAGAACTCACAATCCCCCTTGACAACAGCTTTTTTAAAAGGAGGAGCGGGGATGGAAACATACGGGTACGTCAGGGTGTCGACAAGAGAGCAGAACGAGGAGCGGCAGCTAATAGCGATG
>CATJWA010000090.1 GCA_949744025.1 uncultured Eubacteriales bacterium | reverse complement strand
CTGAAATGCTGTATGTTGAAGATTTTTCCTGTCAGCTCCGCCATAGGTGTGTCCTCCCCGATTCTTTGTTTTGTGCGGCTTACATTTCCTCGCTTGTGCGGGAAATTATTTCGTTTTGAATGCCGGTGGGCAGGTCTATGAAGAAAGCGCTGTAGCCGGCTACGCGGACCATCAGGCTGCTGTATTCATCGGGGGACTCCTGTGCGTCGAGCATGGTTTGCTTGTCAATGATGTTTATCTGCACATGGAAGCCTCCGTCGGCAAAATATTTCTCAAGCATTGCGCTGAGGTTTGCTATGTTAGAAGGATTTTTAAACAGCTTTTTCTCAAACTTCATATTCATCAGCGCCGCTGTGGAGTTTTCCACATGCACGGCCTTGGACGCTGAATTGAATACGCAGGTAGGGCCGTGAACGTCGCAGCCCTGTGCCGGAGAGCAGAAGCCGTCGGCAATGGGCTCGCCGGCCTTGTGCCCGTTAGGTAGCGGTCCGGTTACGCGGCCGAAGGAGACGTGCGCGTTGGCGCCGCTGCGCCCCGCCCACAGGTCACCGCCGAAGGGGTTGCGCTCCTGGCGTATGCGCTGCTGGAGCCATACGGACAGCTCGGAGAAGATGCTGTCCACATAATCGTCGTCGTTGCCGTACTTCGGAGCCGAGCGCATGAGCGCGCGGACGTAGTCGTGCCCGTCGCCCTCAAAGTTGGCCGCCATGGCCTCCTTGAGCTGCTGTATGGTGATACGCTTATCCTCCAGCACTACCTTTTTGATTGCGGCGATGGAGTCGGCCACGTCCTGAAGCCCGCGGTCGGCGATATGATAGAGGAACTGCGGATAACGCACTCCGCCGGCGCGGGCGTCCATGCCCTTTTCAATGCAGTCACCGAGCAGGGCGGAGATAAAGGGAATGTGGTAGTTTTCGATATCGACGTAAGCTGACATGCGCGCCATCTTTGCCATGATGGCTATCAGATAGTCAAACTGGGCCTTGAAGGCGTCGATAAACTGCTCGGCGGAGGTAAACTCTGCTACGTCGCCGGTTTTCAGACCTATCTGAACGCCCGTGCGCGGGTCAACTCCGTCGTTCATCACGTATTCCATGACCTTGGCCAGATTTATATAGTTTATGCCGAGCGAGCCGCCGTGCGTAGAAATGCCGGGCGTGATGGAGCCGGCGCAGCCGCAGGCCGCCCAGTCGCGCGCGTCCTCAAGCGTAATGCCGTGGTCAACGAAGGAGGGAATGCGGCAGATGTCGCTCATAAACGCGGGGTTGCCGTCGCCGCGGCGGATATTGACCTCGAGTGCTTTCATCCACACGCGTCTGTCGATGTTAGGATGATAGCGCACGTAAATCGGCGGCTGGGGGAATTTGACCTGGGCCAGAACTTCGAGCAGCATGTAGCTCAGCTCGTTGGAGGCATCGTTGCCCTCGCGGTCCACGCCGCAGAGCGTGGTGGCCTGAAGGGTGGTGCCGGGAATGTTGTTTTTTTCGTAGTTGTTCTTAACGCAGGTCAGCTCGTTTATCTTCACAAACAGGCAGCCGAGCAGCTCCGCGGCCTCCTGCCGGCTCATGACTCCGTTTTCGATAACATCCTTACGGTACATAGGGTAAAGATACTGGTCTATGCGGCTGGGGCTCTCCGCCTGGAAGGAGGTCTCAAGATTTTCGCACAGGTGGATAAACCAGAAGCTCTGTACAGCCTCATGGAAGCTTTTCGCGGGCTTTGCCGGCACGCTGCGGCAGACCTCGGAAATTTTCTCCAGCTCGGCCCTGCGCTGCGGGTCGCTCTCCGTTGCGGCAAGTTCCGCAGCCAGGCGTGAATAGCGGTGAGAAAACTCTATGGCGCCCTCAAGCGCGATGACAACCGAGTCAAGGAATATCTCCTTCTGATAATCCTCGCGGGGAGTGTCGGAGAAGGTGAGCTTTGCCTTTTCAGCCTTTGCTTTGGCGATTATGCTCTCCAAGCCCTCCTGAATAACCCAGCCGTAGTTGACGTTTTTTGCGCCCGGCGGATTTCCTGCCTTGGCCGCGTTCACCAGTCCGGACCGCGCCCAGTCCTGAAGCCAGGGGAAGTGTGTTTCGTTGAAATGGTTTACGGCGTCGCCGGTGGAGCGGCCCTTCCAAAACTCCACGTCCTCGGCGAGGCTCTCATACTCGCTCCTGGTAATGGTGTGCAGCTCGGGGTCCTCGTCGGTGAGCTGCTTACCCTTGAAATTTTCTATGTTCTCAATGGCCAGCGAAGGGTTATAATCTATTGAAGGGGAGGCTCCGAGAACGTATTTTGACTGGGAGCCTACAATAAGCTCGCCGTCGCGTATTACCACGGGGTTTTTTTCCATAACCGCGCGAAACAGCTTCGCACGCCTTATATCCAGCGGCTGGCCGTCGGTTTCTCTCCAGGAATCAGTTACAATTCGGCTGCGCTCGCATGCAAGGTGCTCCACAGCCTCCATGCGTCTTTTGATAAGCGCCTCGACTCTCTCGGTGCGGCAGTTTACCGCGTCCACGGTGGCCGCATCGATTGGATTTGAATAAATTTCTGTAATTTTACTCAAAAGATAACACCTCACTTTATGATTTTATGTTTATATTAGCACTGCTGTGCCCTTTATGCCTCGACAAATACGGAATCAGATTTCCGATTCGTAAATTTAAAAATTGTTTTTTATCAAAGAAACATATACCCATCAATGCTTTCGTCTAATATAGGTTAAAAATACGTCAAAATGACTAATTCTTTTGAGGAAATTGACAATTACCGGAGATTAAAATAAAATAAAACAAATATGGTCAGGAAAAACAGAATGAAAGCCGGGGGAGTGCTCTGATGACTATACAGGAGATTCAAACAATCTGTGAGCTGCCGAATTACAAGAGCTTTTCGGATGCCGCGCTTTTTCTGTCGTACTCGCCCTCGGCGATAACAAAGTATGTCTCCAATGTCGAGGAGGAGCTGGACGTAAAGCTGTTTGTCCGCGGCAACAAGTCCCGCGGTCTGACGCTTACTCACGAGGGGGCCATAGTGCTTGAATCGCTG
>CATJWA010000089.1 GCA_949744025.1 uncultured Eubacteriales bacterium | reverse complement strand
GGCCGACAAAGTTGCGGTTGGTGGTGGAAATGGCCCGCTCGCCCTCTGCCAGCACGCCCATGTGCCCGCCCAGGCAGGGCCCGCAGGTCGGTGTGGAGACAATCGCTCCCGCCTCGATGAATATCTTCGCCAGCCCCTGCTCGATGCACTGGAGGTAGACCGCCTGCGTCGCGGGAATCACGATGGCGCGAACGCCGGGCGCGACATGGCGGCCTCTGAGAATCTGCGCGGCAATGCGCATGTCGTCAATCCGCCCGTTGGTGCAGGAGCCGATGACAGCCTGCTGAATCTCAATGTGCCCAAGTTCGCCTATGGTCTTTGTGTTCTCCGGCAGGTGCGGGCAGGCCACGGTCGGCCGCAGGGCCGACAGGTCAATCTCGTAGACCTCGTCGTACTGCGCGTCCGCGTCGGCGGCAAGCTCCGTCACGGGGCGGTCCACGCGGCCTTTGATGTACTCGCGCGTTTTCTCATCCACGGGGAAGATACCGTTTTTCGCTCCGGCCTCGATTGCCATGTTGCAGACCGTGAAGCGGTCGTCCATCGTCAGTTCCGAGACTCCCTCGCCGGAGAACTCCATGGACTTGTACAGCGCGCCGTCCACGCCTATCATGCCGATGATGTGGAGAATGAGGTCCTTTCCGGACACCCAGGGGGCCTTTTTCCCACTGAGCACGAACTTGATGGCCGAGGGCACCTTGAACCAGGCCTTGCCGGTAGCCATGCCGGCTGCCAGGTCGGTCGAGCCCACGCCGGTGGAGAAAGCGCCGAGCGCGCCGTAGGTGCAGGTATGCGAGTCCGCGCCGATTATCAGCTCGCCGGGGGCGGTCAGGCCCTTTTCCGGCAGCAGCGCGTGCTCCACGCCCATGCTGCCCACGTCGTAAAAGTGGACTATGCCGTGTTTTTTCGCGAACTGGCGGCACTCCTTACTCTGCTGCGCGGACATGATGTCCTTGTTGGGGACAAAGTGGTCCATAACCAGCGCTATTTTTGTGCGGTCAAATACCTTGTCAAAGCCGGCCTTTTCCATCTCGCGTATCGCCACGGGGCCGGTGATGTCGTTTGCCAGCGTCAAATCGACGTTGGCTTCAATGAGCTGTCCCGCGCAAACGCTCTCAAGCCCGGCGTGCTGCGCCAGAATCTTCTGCGTCATTGTCATTGCCATTGCTTATTACCTCCGTCAGTCGTTGAAATACTTGTTTATGCCGCTTAAGTAGGCCTTTATCGACGCCTCAATGACGTCCGTGGACACGCCGCGCCCAGTGACTATCTCGCCGGGGTCAACCTCAATTTTTACTATTGCCTCGGCCTGTGAGTCCTGACCGTCGGTTATGGCCTTGAGCGAGTAGTCACGCAGCACAATGTCGCGCCCGACTATCTTGTTTATCGCCCTGTAGGCCGCCTCAATGGGTCCGTTGTAGGCCGCCACGCGCTCGGCGGTGTCCTTCTCGCCCTTTCTCAGACGTATCACCGCCGTGGAGGTTATCGTGTTGCCGGAGTTTATCACGAAGCTGTCCAGCGCGTACCTCTCCTCGCCGGTCGCGGGCACCGCGCCTATCAGCGCCTCGAGGTCGCGGTCCTTTATCACCTTTTTCTTGTCCGCAAGAAGCTTGAATTTCTCAAACGCCTTGTTGATGCCCTCGCGGTCGAGCGTGTAGCCGAGCTCGCGCAGGCGGTCCTCAAAGGCGTGGCGGCCGGAGTGCTTGCCCAGCACTATGGCATTTTTCGGGATGCCCACGGACTCGGGGGTCATAATCTCATAGGTCTGCTTGTTGCTGAGTACGCCGTGCTGGTGTATGCCAGCCTCGTGGGCAAAGGCGTTGGCGCCCACTATGGGCTTTGTAGGAGCCACGCCGACGCCGGTGATGGTCTGAATCATGCGGCTGGCGCGGTAAATCTGACGCGTGTCGATGTTGCAGTCAACGCCGAAAATGTCCCGCCTTGTGTGCAGGGCCATGACGCACTCCTCCATGGAGGCGTTGCCCGCGCGCTCGCCGATGCCGTTTATGGTGCACTCAATCTGGTCGATGCCCGCCTCGACGCCGGCCAGCGAGTTGGCCACGGCCATGCCGAGGTCGTTGTGCATGTGGCAGGACAGCACCACGTTCTCAATCCCCGGCGTGTGCTCGCGCAGATAGCGGATGCGCGCGGCGTACTCCTCGGGAATCATGTAGCCCACGGTGTCGGGGATGTTCAGCGTCGTCGCGCCCGCCTTTATCGCCGCTTCAAGCACGCGGCAGAGGAAGTCGAGGTCCGAGCGGCAGGAGTCCTCGGCGGAGAACTCCACGTCCGAGCAGTATTTCTTCGCGTAGGCGACATGATGCGCCGCGGAGGCGACGACCTCGTCGGGCGTCATCTTGAGCTTGTACTGCATGTGAACGGGCGAGGTGGCGATGAAGGTGTGAATCCTGGCGCTGTTGGCGTGCTTTATCGACTCCCAGGCCGCGTCGATGTCGTGCTCGTCGCAGCGGGAGAGCGAGCACACGGTTGAGTCCTTCACGATTTTGGCAATCGCGGATATCGCTGCTGCGTCGCCGGGGGAGGCCACGGCAAAGCCGGCCTCAATGATGTCCACGCGCAGCGCCTCAAGCTGCTTGGCTACCTCGAGCTTTTCGCTCAGGTTCATGCTGCACCCGGGGGACTGCTCGCCGTCGCGCAGCGTGGTGTCAAAAATACGAATTGTTCTGCCCATTGTTTTTTCCTCCGTTCTGGTTGAAAATTTCTTTTGGGACAAAGCGGCTTTCGGACAAACAAAAAAGCCCCGTCCCTTGATGTAAGAGACGAAGCGCAAAACTCCGCGGTACCACTCTTATTGCCGCGAAAGACGCGGCCGCTCAGCGCACATCCAGCAATGTGCCTCCCCTGTAACGGAGGGAATCCGTTCGCACCTATAAGCCGGCGCCGCGAAAACGCGGCCGCTTTCAGCGGACTGCTCCCCGGCGAGTTTCGCCGCGCTCCGACACCGCCTCGCACCCTCCGGCGGCTCTCTGTGACCTTGCACGGTTACTGTTCCGGTTCACTGCATTTTGAATTGTACATAGTTTACGCGAACAGCCGTGATTTGTCAAGCATTTTTTTGGAGCTTTACGCTCGGGTGTAATGTAGTAAGTTAAATGCAGAAAAGGTTTTT
>CATJWA010000088.1 GCA_949744025.1 uncultured Eubacteriales bacterium | reverse complement strand
TTTGAGTCCAAACCATGTATCTCTACATAATATGCACGGAGGGCCTGTTTTATTGACTTTTTTTCTCCCAATCCTTAAATTGCGACACTATTTCATAGAGCCGCACATAGCTTTCATGGCGGGAGGGGAGGATTTCCCCGGCGCGCACGGCCTCGAGTACGGCGCAGCCGGGCTCGCGCAGGTGGGCGCAGTCGTCAAAGCGGCAGCGGCCGAGGAAGGGTTCAAAATCAGGGAAAGCATATTGCAGCTCCTCCTTTTTTACCGGCGACATCTGCGTCAGGTCAAAGGAGGCGAAGCCCGGCGTGTCGGCTATGTACGTGCCGCCGCCGAGGTCGAAAAGCTCAACGTGGCGCGTTGTATGGCGGCCGCGGCCGAGCTTATCGCTCACCTCGCCCACCGCGGCGTCAAAGCGCGGGTCAATGGCGTTGAGCAGGCTCGACTTGCCCACGCCGGAGTTGCCGGTGAAGGCGGAGACTTTTCCGTCTATCAGCTTTTTGAGCTCCGGCACTCCCTGACCCGTGCGCGCGCTGGTGCGCACCGTCTCAAAGCCGGATTTGGAGTATATTTCAAAAAGCCCGTCCCCGGGGTCGAGGTCGCACTTGTTGACGCACACTATCACGCCCACGCCGGCGCGGCGCGCTATCACGGCAACGCGGTCCACCAGAAACGGCGCGGTCACGGGGTTGACATTCGCGCACATGATAACCAGATAGTCGAGATTCGCCGCCGCGGGGCGGATGAAGAAGTTTTTGCGCGGGAGCACTTCGGTGATATAGCCGCTGCCCGGCTCCGTAAGGGCCAGCTCCACCCTGTCGCCCACAAGCGGGGAGGTTCCGTCCAGGCGGAACCTTCCGCGGGCGCGGCAGGCGACGGTTTCCCCGCCGCAGCGCACGTAGTAAAACCCGGCGAGGGCTTTTATTATCAGTCCCTCCGGCATATCAGCCGCCTCCGCTGCCGGTATTCGGGCCGGAGGAAATCTGCACATACACCTTGGTATGCTCGTCAACCTGGTCATAGGCCGTGACGCTCTGCCAGACTACGGTGCCGGCGGGCATGTCGTTATCCACCGTATTTGATCCGCCGTAGACAAGCTTGCTGCTCTCCAGACGCTCAATAGCCTTGGACTCGCTCAGTCCGATGAGATTGGGCATACTTGTCTGCTCCGTTGTGGGGCCGGCGCTGACCGTGATATACACAGTCGAGCCGGCGGGCAGGCTGTCGCCCGCCTCGGGGTTGGTGGAAATAACGTAGTTTTCCGTCACATCGGAATTTTCAAACTCCGGCTGGACCACAAAGCCCTCCTTTTGCAGCGCCATCATAGCGTCCTGATAGTCTGTATTGACCACGTTCGGCATTTTTATCATCTGCATTCCGGAGCTGACGGTCAGGGCTATTTTTACCCTGCCATCGGAATCCTGCATACGGCTCTCTCCCGCCGCGGGGTCCTGACCGATAATGTCTCCCTTCTCCGTATCGGGGTCTATGGCAAAGCTGGTTTCAAAATTGTAAAGCGAGCGAAACTCCGCGTTATTCACCACGTCCTCCCAGTTGCTGCCGACAAAGTTAGGCACGTTGATTCTCACGGCGTCGGAGAACACGTCCTTGAGCCAGTAGTTCCACAGAAAGACAAACACCGCGACGATGAAAACCGTCACTATGAACAGTCCGGAGAGCAGACTTATCTTATTCGCGCGGCGGCGGCGGCGCAGATAGCCCTCGCGGGTCATCTCGCCGGAGCGGCCTATGGGCTCGACGTCCTCCGGCATACCGTCGGGCTGGGCCGTATTCCGCTCAGGGCCGCTCTCGGTGCCGGCGAGGCGGTATTTGTCCAGGTCGCGCAGCAGGCGGTCCGCGGTCTGGTAGCGCTGGCGCAGGTCCCAGTTCATGGCCTTGAGCGTTATCTCCTCAAGCTCCTCGTTTATTTCGGGATTGAGCGCATGCGGCCGGGCGGGGGTGGAGCTGACATGCTGAAGCGCGACCTCCTCCGCCGTCTCGCCCGTATATGGCAGGCGGCCGGTGAGCATCTCGTACATCACCACGCCGAGGGAATAGATATCGCTGCGCGCGTCCACCGCGTGGCCCTTCGCCTGCTCCGGCGACATATAGTGCACGCTGCCGACTGCCGCGCCCGTCTCCGCGGCCTGGGTGGTTTCAAGATAGGCGATTCCGAAGTCCGTCACCTTTACCGAGCCGTCCAGCGCTATCATGATATTCTGCGGCTTGATGTCGCGGTGGACTATGCCCTTCGAGTGCGCGTGGTTGAGCGCGCGGGCTATCTGCACGGCGAAATGCACGCTCTCCTTGCAGCTTAGCTTGCCCTTGGTCTTCATATACTGCTTGAGCGTTATGCCCTCTATCAGCTCCATGACTATGTAGTCAATGTCCGCAGAGCGGCTGACGTCATAGATGGAGACGATATTCGGGTGAGAGAGCATCGCGACGGCCTGCGCCTCCTTCTTGAAGCGCACGCGAAACTCCTCGTCCGCGGCAATATCGTCGCGCAGTATCTTTATCGCGACATTACGGTTGAGCAGATGGCAGCGGGCCTTATAGACCACCGCCATGCCGCCCTGGCCGATTACCTCCAAAATCTCATATCTGTTGTCAAGCATCCGGCCGATATACCGGCCCATACTAATATTATCCATGCTTTCCTCCCTTGTCATGAGGGGTGCTCACCATATTTTCCCTTTATCCTGCCCTTTCCTTACCGCTGCGCAATCACAACCGTCACATTGTCCGGCGCTCCGCGCTCCAGCGCAAGGCTGAGCAGCACCTTCGCCGCGGTCTCGCAGTCCCTGTTTTCATTCAGGACCGTAAGTATTTCCCCGTCTGAGACAAGGTTGCTCAGGCCGTCCGAGCACAGCAGCACAATGCTGCCGGGCGCCGCCTTGGCCTGAAATATGTCGCACTTTACCGCGGCATCCACCCCTACGGCGCGGGTTATTATATTTTTCTGCGGATGCTCGCGCGCCTGCTCGGGGCTTATCCTTCCCTTTCGCACCAGCTCCTCGACAAGAGAGTGGTCGCAGGTTATCTGCTGTATCGTGCCCTTATAGATATAGTATGCCCGACTGTCGCCCACAT
>CATJWA010000087.1 GCA_949744025.1 uncultured Eubacteriales bacterium | reverse complement strand
TACGCTGCCGGAGCATCTATTACCCTGAATTGGGAAGACGGCCTTGGCAGCAAAAATAATCCTGTCAGCAAAACTCTGTACGCTGTCTGGGAAGAAACCGGTACACCTAAAGCGCCCGAAGCTCCTAAAAGAGAAGACCTCTACGGCATCTTAGGAGGCTTTGTCGAAGTCAAGTGTGTATCAGAGGGCGAAGGCTTACCACATGACTCAAAGATCTATAGTACTAACTCTTATTACAGCGTTAGCGGCAAATACGAATCTGAAATTGGCACTGTCTATGAGGAAGACAGCACTTACAAGGTGGACGTGACTTTAAACGGCGATATCTACGCTGGCCTTTATGGCTTTGAGCCTTCCTATGGCACCGGCGTATCCCACATCTTAGCTGAGGACGAAGATGTTACCAAGACCATCACACTGACATGGAATGCCACTGATAAAAAATGGGTTGGCCCAGCGGATAAAGGTACTGTTCTGACTACGTTTAAGGTTGTTTGCAAGACACCTGATAATCCCGTTCCCACTACCTACACTGTGGTGCACGAATACTACACCAACGGCGAGCCGGACGGCCTCACCAAGCAGGAAAGCATCTCTGGCAAGAATGTGGGCGATACGGTCAAGGTTGAGGAAATCGCCAAAGTTTTCACTTACACGAAGAATGGCGTGGAAAACACTTACAGCTACACCCAGGCCAACAAAGGCATCCCCTACAACAGCCCGAACGGCTATATCCTCGGCGATGTGATCACCGAGCTGACCTTGGATGAGAGCGGCAACATCATCGTTCTGCGCTACGACCGGAAAACCACCCCGGTCACACCTGACCCTGAAACGGCCAGCTACACTGTAGAGTGGATCGATACAGCAGATGAAGCTGTCCTCAAATCTGAAACTCGTACAGGTACAGTTGGTGAAACCGTCAGCGTCAATGATGCTGATAAGTCTTACACCGGTTACACCTATGCAGGCGATGATCATGAAGGCACTGTATTATCTGCTGAACTGGTTGAAAATGGCACAGTCCTGAAGCTTTATTTCAGCAGAGACAAAGAACCTGATCCAGAAGAAGCCACTTACACTGTACAGTGGATTGATGCAGCAAACGAAAATATTCTCAAAACTGAAATTCGCACAGGTACAGTTGGCGAAACCGTCAGCGTCACAGATACTGATAAGTTTTACACTGGTTACACCTATGCAGGCGATGATTATAAAGGCACCGTGCTATCTGCTGAATTGGTTGAAAATGGCACAGTCCTGAAGCTGTACTTCACTAAAAATGAAGAGCCGCCTGTCAATCCCGATCCTGTCGACCCGCCCTCCGGCGGCGATGACGATGACGACGATGATGACGACACTACGCCTCCTTCCGGCGGCGGTGGCTACACTCCTCGTCCTCGCCCGACAACTCCCACCACCGATGTTCCGGTGATCGACGTCCCCGCGGCTGAGACCCCCGAAACTCCTGAGGAGGAGATTCCCGAACCGGAAGTCCCGCTGGCCGAGGCTCCCGAAATTCCTGAATCGGAAGTGTAAGTCCCCGAAGAAGACGTTCCGCTTGCCGACATTCCCAAGACCGGCGACAGCGGCAGCACCCTTTGGACGATGCTGCTGACCCTCTCTGCAGCAGGCGCTCTCGCC
>CATJWA010000086.1 GCA_949744025.1 uncultured Eubacteriales bacterium | reverse complement strand
CTTCTGGTCCATGGGCTCGCCGGACTCCTCGGCCTCGGCGGCGATGGCTCTGGCCCTTCTGGCTATAAGATTGACAAGCTGATAGCGGCTTCCGACCTTTTTCACAAGGTCCGCCACTGGCGGATAAAGCATCATAGTTTTCGGTTCTCCTTACTGTTTGTTGATTTTTCTGCGCTCTTTCTCGATAACGCCGTCGAACTCGCTTACCGCGCGCTCAATCTCGTCGTTGACTATGCGGTAGTCGTATTTCTCAGCCTCAAGGCACTCGCGGCGGGCAACCTCAAGCCGGCGCTTTATGACCTCGGGACTGTCCTTGCCGCGAAGGATAAGTCTTTTCTCCAGCTCCTCAAACGAGGGCGGGAGCAGGAACACCATCAGCGCGTCCGGGCACTGTTCGCGCACCTGAAGCGCGCCCTGGACCTCGATATCCAGCAGCACGTCGTTTCCCGCGGCGAGCTCGCGCTCCACGGGGGCGCGGGGCGTGCCGTAGCGGTTTTCCACGTACCGCGCGTGCTCCAGAAATTCGCCGTTTTCAACCATTTCGGCAAATTTTTCATGGCTTATGAAGAAATAGTCGCGTCCGTCGACCTCGCCCTCGCGCGGGGCGCGCGTGGTGGCGGAAACGGAAAATTTCAGGCCCTCCCGTCTTTCCAGCAGGCCCTGCACTATTGTGCTTTTTCCGCAGCCCGAGGGGGCCGAGAGCACGATAAGAAGTCCACGTTCACTCATCTTCATTCACCTCCGCCGCGTCAGGCTCCGCCTCGGCCTTGCCGGACATTCTGCCGGCAATCGTCTCCGGCTGTATGGCCGAGAGAATCACATGCCCGCTGTCCATTATGATAACCGCCCTTGTGCGCCGGCCGTAGGTCGCGTCAATGAGCTGGCCGTGGTCGCGCATGTCCTGAATAATGCGCTTTATCGGAGCCGAATCAGGGCTGACTATCGCGATAAGCCTTGAGGAGGAGACCATGTTTCCAAAACCGATGTTGATTAGCTTCACTGCGCACACCTCTCATTCTATGTTCTGGACCTGCTCGCGTATTTTTTCAATCTCGCTTTTAAGCTCGATAACCGTCCTGGCGATGGCGCCGTCGCTGCATTTTGAGCCTATCGTATTGGCCTCGCGGTTAAACTCCTGCACTAAAAAATCCATCTTCCTGCCTATCGGCGAGCCGGAGCGCAGCATTTCACGAAGCTGTGAGACGTGGCTGCGAAGGCGCACCGTCTCCTCGTCCACCGCTGTCTTGTCCGCGAAAACCGCCGCCTCGGTCAAAATGCGCTGCTCGTCTATGGACTTGCTCTCGAGTATCTCGCTCATCCTCTTTTCCAGCCGGGCGCGGTATTCCGACACCGTTTCCGGAGAGCGGCGCTCAACCTCGGCCACAAGCGCCTCTATCGTGTCAAGGCGGCCGGCTATGTCCTGGCGGAGCTTATCGCCCTCGGACGAGCGCATGGCGTCAAAGGACGCCAGCGCCTGCCGGCATATCTGCGCCAGGGCGCCGCCTATCGCCTCGCGGTCGAGCTCCTTTTTCTCGACGCTGAGCACCTCCGGAAAGCGCGCCACCTCGTAAGCGGTAAGGCTGTTTTCAAGAGAGAGGGCCTCGGCTATTTGGGCCACCGCCTCGGCATAGCCCTTTGCCAGCGGGCCGTTCACGGCCACGACTATGTCCTCCGCGCCGGAGCTGGTCACGTTTACAAACACGTCCACCTTCCCGCGGGAAATGCATCGCTGTACCTCAGACTTTATTACCTCCTCGGCAAAGAGGAAATTTCTCGGAAGCCTCACGCTGCAGTCAAGATAGCGGTTATTAACGCTCCTGAGCTCGAGCGAAATGTCAAGCCCGCCGCAGCTTCCCTCGGCGCTTCCGTAGCCGGTCATGCTTTTTATCATCGGTTCACCTGCCAAAATATTTTTACATCAGCCGGCGCTGATATTGACGTATATCTCGTAATCTCCCACGGCGCCGGCCTCGGTAGTGCCGTCAATTTCTATTCTCACCGGAGCGGACACTATCCCCGTTGCGCTGCCGAACGCCGACAAATCCGCCACGGCGCGCACGTTCACGTCGGAGATATTTTTCAGCACGTTTTCCGGGCCGCGTATATTAACCGTGAGATTGTCCACCATCACCTCGGCCTCATAGCCCTCGGTCATGTTTACGCAGGAGAAATTGGTCACGGTAAACTGCTTTTTCTGAAGGCCGTTTATCTCCAGCGTAAGCTCCGCCTCCTTCGGGCCGTTGAGTATCTCGGTATTATTCGGTATGACTATCTTATAGGTTTCGCTAAACATGTCGTCCTCAATGTCGGCCAGGTCAATCGTGGCAAGGTCGATATTGTTTATTCCCGCGAGGGCTTCGGAGTCTCCGGAAAGCACTATGCTTTTGGGCTCTATATCGTACTTTACATTCGCGTCGGTCGCCCCGCCGCCGGGCAGTATTCTCAGCGTCAGGTCAACCTCCTTTATCGAGATTATCGGCAGCGTGACCATCACAGTCTCGTTTTCAAGCTGTATTGAGTCGTCGTTGACCTCGTTGCCCTCCTCGTCGCACAGTATGTAGCTGCTCTCAAAGCTCAGGGTCTTATTGACATCCTCGCGCGAAACCTCAACATAGGCGTAGTCCACCTTTTCCAGCGCGTTCTGCGGACCGGAGATGATGACCGTGCCCGGCTCGAACACTATCGGCTCGGCGCTGAAGCCCTCCGCCGCGCTGCCGTTAAACCGGCCCACCACCTCCACCGACCTGGTGCTGAGCCTGTCCACGTCAAAGCTGACGTTTTCAGGGCTGCTGACCGTAACGGTGAGGCTGCCGGAATCCACATTTGACGGGAAATTTATTTTATACGCGCTGGCGTAATGGCCCGTCGCGGTTATAGAGCGCAAATCTATCACCGCGGTAAGGTCCGCGGCGTCCAGATTGGCTATCACGCGGCGGCTGCCGGATATCGTCACGCGCACGGAGGTGGTGTTCCGGTTTGTTATCACGAGCCCGCGCGACTCGCGCATCGTGCTCTCGCCCTCAAACACCACGGGTATGCCGCTGAAG
>CATJWA010000085.1 GCA_949744025.1 uncultured Eubacteriales bacterium | reverse complement strand
TATTTGTCTCGTAGATGTACATATCCAGAATTTCATTTCCGCTGCCCATAAAAAGCATCACCTCGGTAAATATCTTTTATCTCTTATTATTATCGGCAGGGAGCGGCTGAAAATTAAGTAGCTTTTCCAAGTTTTATCTCAGAGGTGCGAAAAATGCCTGATCTTCTGGGAGCGGCGAACCCCGTACCGGGTTATGACAGCTCCACAATCAACCGAAATATTCCTGTTTCCCCCGACAATACAAGCATACAGAACGTACCGGACCCGAACAGGGTTGTCGGGCCTGACGGACGAACCGAGCAGCAGGATGGCGGCCAGCTCGGCGATTCCGGACAGATAAGGTACGACTCAAATTTCCAGACCTTCATTCAGCAGCTGCGCCAGAGTCAGGATTTAAGCCAGAGCCTGGCCAGGCTCATGGGCAGGGACGCCACGGTGGTATCCTCGGGCATGAGCGAGGGCATAGCCGAGGAAATGTCTCAAGCCATAGAGCTGATGAAAATGGACCAGACCGAGCTGCTGAATTTTCTGTCGTCGCAGCTTAAGGCGGGCTCACGCTTCGGCGGGGCCCTGTTCGCGCTGTTAAGAAACGCGTACGCGCGCGCGGATTCCGCGGGCGTGCGTTCGGATATTCTGCAATTTCTGAAAAGCTACAGCGACTATTCCTCAACGGAGCACATTCAAGGCAACCTGCTGCGCAACATGGCGGGGATGGCCGACGCGATGCCGGCAAGCTGGGCAGACAAGCTGCGTGAGATTATGGCCGAGCTGGAAAACAGCATAGCCGCCGGCGACAGGCGCGGCGGAATGGAGATTTTGCAGCAGAAGGTGTTTCCCTTCATGTCCGCCTATGTAGGGCAGACCCATGACATGGGGCTGTCCCGTGCGCTGCTCAGCCTCTTGGCGCTGGACGCGGCGCGCTATGAAAACGGCTCGGAGGAGAGGCTGGCCGAGACCTTTCATCAGCTTTCGGGCTACGGCACGCTCAAGGGGGTGCTGGGCAATATTGACTCGCAGTCCCTGCTCCGGCTGCTGGAGGGCAGCCGCTTTGACAAAAGCTCGCCCGCGGCGCAGTTTGCCGACCATCTGTCCGCGGCGGCGGCACGCGCGCTGAGGGGAGAGGGCAGCGCCGAGGTGCAGCAGATTTTCAAACAGCTTGTCTCGGCGATGCTGGTGAACGAGAGCGTTTACATGCCGGTGAACCACTTCATAATTCCCATGGAGATGGACGACCGGCGGCTTTTCTCCGAGCTGTGGGTGGACGCGGACGCCGAGGACAAGAAAAACGGCCGCGGAGGCGGTAAGTGCATGAGATTTCTGCTGAAAATGGACGTACAGTCGCTGGGGCTGTTCGACGTGATAATCACAAGCCGCGACCGCGAGGTTGAGGTGGCGATAGCCTGTCCGGAGGTGGCGGCTCCGTTCTCAAAGGATATCGAGAAGTCCGTGTCGCAGATAATAGCCCGAAACGAGCTTACGCCCGCGGGGATAAGCGTGAGGAAAATGGAGCGGCCCGTAACGCTCACCGAGGTGTTTCCGAAAATCTTTGAAGGGAAGAACAGCGTAAATGTTAAAGTCTGACGCGAGTACAAGGCGCAATCCCCCGAAAAAGGCCGTTGCCCTGCAATACGACGTCGGCGACGGCGCGCCGGTGATTGTGGCCTCCGGCATGGGCTACATGGCCGAAAAGATAGTCGAGGTGGCCTCGGACAGCGGGGTGCCGATATATGAGGACAACTCTCTGGCCACGATTCTCACACAGCTAAAGCTGGGTCAGGAGATACCCGAGGAGCTGTACAAGGCGATAGTGGAGATATACGTGTACTTTCTGCACTTCGACCCTGCCGCCGCGGAGAAAAAGGCGCAGGATGACACACAGGAGCAGGAGCCTGCCGCCGCGGCGGCTGAATAAGAAGCTGTGAATGCGGCCGTCAGGCCGCGGAAAGGGGAATGAACATGGCGATTGACCAGAAAACCTATTTGCTGCTCGACAGCGACGGCGCGGCCATTGCCAAGGCCAGAATCGAAGGGCGCACTGACACTCCAAACTGGCAGCTTCGAGTGCTTGACGACAAGATTGACGACGTTGCCGAGTACGAGACAGTCAGGCTTATGTCCATAACGGACTGCGCCCCGTCCTATGAGGGGAAGATAATGCGCAGCCGCAACGATATGGTTCAGCTTGAGGTGAAAAAAATAGCCTCGACTGTAAACGATAAGCGCAAAAACCTGCGCGTGCCGGTCAGCTTCAGGAGCTTTATCTATCCTGTGAGCGGAAGGTGGGGAGGACGCAGGGTCATAGACTCAAAGGACATAAGCTGCGGCGGCATAGCCTTTTTCGCCGGCGAGGCAATGAGTGACGGCGAGGTGATAGAGGTGGTAGTGCCCGTGACGAGCCAGCCGCTTGTCGTCCGGTGCGAGATATTGCGCCAGCAGCCGGGCGAGCACGGGGACACAATGTATGCCGGAAAGTTTATCGGCCTGTGTGAGGATGAGGAGGTTCTGCTGCGCGAATCGGTGTTCGCATTGCAGCTCAGCGCCCGTCCGAGCAGAAAAAATACGGCGCAGTGAAAAAGCGGAAGCTTTTTTGACTGATAGATTCCGGAGGCCGGCGCCGCCGGAAAGAAGCGGGATTCCCGATTAAATCAATTAATCGGGAATCAGTATTAAAAACCCTTTTTCGCCACAGTGCGAAAATCTGCGAGGCTGCTTTGTCTGCGCGCGGCGGCCGCAACGGAAAGGAATGGTATACTCAATGAGCAACAACCGCAAACGGATGACGGTCCGAAACTGGATGCACAGGGGCGCCGCAGGCTTCCTGTGCCTGATAATGCTCCTCGGCCTGCTGCCGGGCACGGCGCTTTTTGCCGGCGCCGCGGAAGCGGACGAGGTTACGGAAAACTGGTCCACCCCGTACATGAACCGGCTGGTTGACTGGGGAGTAATGCGCGGAGATATAGACGGCAATCTGTATCCCGAGCGCGCGATAACCCGCGCGGAGTTCGTCACGATGATGAACCGCGCCTACGGCTATGACGAG
>CATJWA010000084.1 GCA_949744025.1 uncultured Eubacteriales bacterium | reverse complement strand
GCCGCGGTCTTGAGAATGTTGATGTGTCCCGGGTGGATGATGTCCGCCGCCATGGGCACATACACAAGCTTTGTGTACGGCAGGCCCGCCGCCTTTATGCGCTCGCGCACCGGCCAGTCGAGGTAGATATCCGGGTTTTCCGTGGCGTACTCGGGCATAAGCGGCTCGGCGGGCGACTGGCAGTGGTGCACGCAGCCGTGGCAAAGCGTGCCCTCGAGGCAGTCGTCCATGAACATGCGCCTGATTTGCTTCATCTTCTCGCCGTACCAGCCCTCGCGGAGAGAGACCTTGTTCAGGTCCGCCACGATGAGCATGTTCTCAAAGTCGGCGTTTTCCACGGACAGATAGCCCTCGCAGGTGACGCACAGCGCGTCGAAGGGCAGGTTGCAGCGGCGCGTATGCTCGCTGTCATAGGAGCACTTGAGCTGCCAGTCAATCTCGGGCATATATCCGCCCTGATTGTAGACCTCCTTGAACACTATCTGGTCCGCCAGGCCGTCAAAGACCCTGAAATAATCCTCGCGCGTGTGCTCGGTATAGCGGGGGAGGATGCCGGTGATGTAAATCTTGAAGCTGCGGCCGCTCTCCCTCCTGTACTGGTTCAGGTATTTCAGGTGCTCAAAAACCTTGTCGAAATCGTCCTTGCCGTGGATAAACTCATAGAGCCCGCGCTCCGGCGCGTTGATGGAGAATTTCACGCTGTCCACCCCCGCGTCAACAACCGCGCGGATGCGCTCGGGCGTGGCCAGCGCGCCGTTGGAGGTCAAATAGACATATGTGTAGCCGATGTCCTTGGCCAGCTTGATGTAGTCGGCCAGCTCGGGCACGATGAAGGGCTCCCCTGTGGCATACATGCCCACCTCGCGCGAGCCGAGCTCATACGCCTGGCGCAGCACGCTCTCCACCATCTCAGGCGCCATTTTGCCCACCTTGCGCCTCATCTTCTGGTGGGCGCAGAACAGGCATTTGTGGTTGCATGCATTGGACAGCTCCAGCAGAAAATTTGTCGTGGGAAAGGGCGGCTCGAGGGTGTACAGCTCGTTTCTGTCCGCCTTTTTCAGCGCGACCCGTTCTTGCAGATCCATAAGTATATTCTCCTTATTTTGTCAGTCCTCGGGAATGAGGGTCAATATTTCGTTTATCGGCATACAGTACGCCTCGTCCGCCTCCTTGGCGCGGCGGCAGCGCAATATGGTCTCCGCCGTTTTCTGCATGGCGGGGTAGCCGCTGCGGATAAGGTGGTTGGCGTAGATAACCACGTTCACGCCCCGGCTTTTCCACTCGTCCTCGGTCACGGAGTTGAAGGACGTGGGTACAACCACAAGAACCGTGTCCGCGTCCCTTTCGCGGAAGCGGCGGCAGAACTCGAAAATCTCGTCCGGCTCCTTTCGCCGGGAGTGAATCATGATTCCGTTTGCCCCCGCGCGCACGTAGGCAAAGGCGCGCTCAAGCGCGTCGTCCATGCCCTGCTCCAAAATCAGGCTCTCCACGCGGGCGATAATCATAAACTCACTGGTTTTCAGCGCGCGTCTGCCCTCGGAAATCTTGTGGCAGAAATTCGGGATATCGTCCTGCTGCTGCCCTGCCTCGGTGCCGAACAGGGAGTTGCGCTTCAGGCCAATCTTATCCTCGATAATAACTGCCGACACGCCGATGCGCTCGAGACTGCGCACCGTGTAGACGAAGTGCTCCGTCAGCCCGCCGGTGTCGCCGTCAAGAATCATGGGCTTGGTGGTGACCTCCATAATCTCGTTTATGGTGTTCATGCGCGAGGAGAAGTCCACCAGCTCAATGTCCGGCTTGCCCTTGGTGGTCGAGTCGCACAGCGACGAAACCCACATTCCGTCAAACTGGCGTATCACCCCGTTTTCCATCACCGCCGTTTTCTCCGCGATGAGTCCGGTCAGGCCGTTGTGGGCCTCCATGCATGTGACCAGCCCCTTTTTCTCGATCAGACGGCGCAGCCGTCCGCGGCGCAGGTCCGGTATAGACGCCTGCGCGCGGGCCGCCGCCTCGAGCCGGTCATACTCATCGTTGTGCGAGTACGGAAACTCCACCAGCTCCCCGCCGTACTCCGCCAAAAGGCGCAGGCACTCCTCGCGCACCGGCTTCTGAAAGCCCTCGCGCCAGTCGTCCCCGTGGACCACGTAGTCCGGACGCAGGGCGCGCAGAGGCGCGGCATAGCCGATGTCGTCCTGCTGCACCACATGAGCCACTCCCTTGAGGCCGGACGCAATCTTCATTCGCTCCTCGCACGTCAGCAGCGGGTGGCGCTTGTAGGAGGAGACAACCTCGTCGGTAAGCACGCCCACCGTCAGCTCGCCGAGCTGCGCGGCGCGGTGGATAATCTCAATGTGTCCGCCGTGTATCACGTCCGCGCCGATGGACATGAACACCGTCTTTTTCCCGCTCATATCATTTGTCCTCCCCCAGCGCCGCGCGGCGCAGAAGCTCAATCTGCTCGGCCGGCGTTTTCTCTCCGTTGTTGTCCAGCACAAGGTCGGGCGCGTCCGGCAGCTCCACCTGAAGGCCCACGCCCGCGACGTTGTCGGCGTTGCGGCTGTACAGCCCCTTCTGGTCGCGGCGGCGCAGGGTGTCCATGGACGCGGCTATGTACACCTCGTAATAGCTGGGGATGTTCTCCCTGTTCCACGCCCTGACGCTGTTGAACATCGAAATGGTGCAGCACACCACCGTCACGCCCTGGCTTGCCAGCAGCGCGCACAGCCGGCCGTAGCTCTCGGCCAGCTTCCTGCGGTCGGCCGCGTTGAAGCCCAGTCCCGCGCCGAACACGGAGCGCATCTCGTCCCCGTCGAGAAACACAACGGTCTCTCCCCGCGCGCGCAGCTCGTCGCGCCAGAGGCGGCCGAGGGTCGTTTTGCCCGCGCCGGACAGGCCGGTGAGCCAGTATACTCTGTTTTTTTTCTCCATACGCGCGCCCTCAGTGGTAAAGCGGCTGCTCAAGCAGCGCGGGGTCAAGCTCCAGCTTCGGCATCATGTGCAGCGGCTGGCCGTGACGGTTGACAAAGCGCAGG
>CATJWA010000083.1 GCA_949744025.1 uncultured Eubacteriales bacterium | reverse complement strand
CTCGGGCTCGGCGGGAGCTTCCTCGGCCGTTTCGGCCTCGGCGGCGGCCTCGTCCTCCTCGACCACCTTCTCAAAGTCAATGTCTATCTCAATATCCACGTCTACATCGCCGTCGGGCTCCTCGGTCAGCTTCAGGGCCTCAATCTCGGCCTCCTTGTCGGCGATGTTCTTCTGCGCAAGACCAACCTCGTCGCAAAGCTGGATGAAGAAGCCCTCGGGGTCATCCTTGTGCGTGTCGTAATAGAGCTTGCCAATCTCTATGTACGCTTTCTTCATGTTCTCCTTCTCGCCGGCTATCTCCATGGACAGCTTGGCAATGCGCGCGCCGGACTTGGCCTTGTCCGCGGCCTTGTTGGCGATGTCTTTTCCCGCGTCGGCAGCCTTGCCGATGGAGCTGAGTACCGCGTTTTTGATTTCACTGAAATCCTTCATTGATTGTACCTCCTGTTTTTAGATGTGTCGTAAAAGCTTATTTACCGTCCGTTTCGTCCGCGCCGCCTCCGTTTCCCTGTTCCGGCGGCGTATCTGCGCGGCCTGCTGATTCTTCAATTATATCACCGCTGTCAAGCGCTTCCGCGCCGCCCGCGTCCTCCTCCGACTTCTTTGCGGCGTCCCGCCTCTTTGTTGGCTGAGCGTCCCGCTCAGGTCCGCCGTCGGGAATCAGCGTGCCCAGCAGGGGGCTGCGCCCGTCCTTCAGCCGCCGCGCGTTCAGCGCGAGCAGAGCTATGGCGCACAGCATTGAAAGCGCCGCCAGAAGCTGGGAAACACGTATCACGTCCGGCACGAGCCACAGGCTGTCCGTGCGCAGGCCCTCGATGAACATACGGCCGAGGCCGTACCAGGCCAGATAGAGAAGAAAGAGCTGTCCCTCATATTTCCGGCGCTTTTTGCAGAAAAAGTGCAGCAGTATCAGCCCGGCAAGATTCCACAGACTCTCGTAGAGAAAGGTCGGGTGGACGTAAACCGTCTCTCGCCCGGGTAAGGTCAGTCCCATGCGGCAGAACACGTCGGTTTCGTAGCCGAAAGCCTCGCGGTTGAAAAAATTGCCCCAGCGGCCGGCGCTCTGGCCGATAAGCAGGCCCAGCGCGGCCACGTCCAGCGCCTTGCCCGCGGGAATTCCTTTGTGCCGGCAGCGCAGGATGAGCGCGATGACCGCGCCGATAACTCCGCCGTAGATGGCCAGCCCTCCGTCGCGTATGCGCAGGATGCTTACGGGGTCGGCGAGGTAGCCGGACAGGTCGTTGAACACCACGTAGTACAGCCGCGCGCCCACTATGGCCGTCAGTACGGCGAAAATGGTCAAATCGTATACGTCGTCCATCGAGATGCGCAGGCGCCTGTGGAAGGCGTTGACGTACACCACGGCCAGCAGAAAGCCTATTGCAATCGTGATGCCGTAAACGTAGATATTAAAGCTGCCTATCGAGAAATAAGCCGGCGGATTTATCGCGAAGCCCTCGCCGAACATCGGAAAGCTTATGACAGCCTCGCGCATCATGCGCCTGCCCCCCTTCCTATGGGGTCGATAACGCTCATGGCAAAGCGCTCGGGGCGAAGCTGGGTTTTGATGAACTCAAGCGTCTCCTCCGCCGTGACGCTCTCCATGACGGAAAAGCTGTCAAGGCAGTTATAGCCGCCGAATTCGGCCTCCGCCATGCTCGAGCACAGTCCCGCAAAGGAGCTCAGGGCGCGGACGCGGCTGCCGTAGGCGGATTTTAAGACGCGGGAGAAAAGCTCCGGCTTCAGCCCGTCTTTGACCGCGGCGTCAATTTCCGCAAGCGTTTCGGAAAAAACGCGCTCCGGCTCGCGGCTCTCGCCGCCGGCCATAACGGTGAGCGTGCCGGCGCAGTGGTCCATGCCGGCGGAGAAATCGGTGTTGAGCAGCCCCTGCCGGTAAAGGCGGTTGTAGAAGGGTGAGGACTGGCTGAAAAGATAATTCAGCGCAAGGCTGCCCACGAGCTTCCGGCGCAGCAGCGCGGCGCCGCCCTTTTCGGGGTCTAACTTCGCGCCGAGGATAAACTGCGG
>CATJWA010000082.1 GCA_949744025.1 uncultured Eubacteriales bacterium | reverse complement strand
TGCAGTTTGCCAAGATGCTCCTGTGCGCCCTGGGCTACAACGCCAACGACGAGTACGTCAATGACGACTGGGCCATCGTGGTTTCCAAGGATGCTCTGCGCCTTGACATCTTCAAGGGCAATCTCGGCGGCGCGACCAACACCCCCGCCACCCGCGAGGAGTGCGCACTGTACGCGTTCAACGCCACCACCAAGGTTGACAAGGTCTCCTACTCCGCGCTTCTGGGCGGCTACATCACCAGCGGCTCCGTCGGAGCTGACGCTGCTGACGCCAGCAAGGGCCAGAAGATAAAGGACGACTTCAAGCTGGATAAGCTTGACGACGAGGATGACGACTTCGGCCGCATCGACGGCTACCGCTGGTACGTCGACAAGAAGAACAACATCATCTCCGACTACTACGGCGATACCACCAACCTCAAGGCCACCTACACCGCCAAGGTCACCGGCGCTGACGTCGCCGCCCTGCTCGGCAAGACCTTCATCGACGATGTGGACGCTGCCGACTTTGTTGTGTACCTCAACGGCGACGACACCGCTTCCCCCATCACCAAGGACGACCTTAAGAAGTCCAACACCGAGGCCCTTGACGGCACCGGCAACGGCGTTCAGACCCTCGTTTACGCCGGCACCAGAGGCAGCGGCAAGGCCGCCGAGAGCTGGATCCGCATAGTCATCATCGACACCTACCTCGCAAAGGTCACCGACGTCAAGGCCGCGACCTCCAAGAAGGACCCTGTGACCACCGTCGAGTACGTTGAGGCGTTTGACGATGCCTTTGACGAGCCCACCGCTACCACCTTCAACACCGACAAGTTCGAGGAGAACGACTACGTTCTCGTCACTGTCGCCGACAACAAGATTCAGAGCATGACCGCCGCCACCGTCAAGGAGGGCAAGATCTCCCGTTACACCAAGACCAAGAATGAGGTCAGTGTAGTTTCCGGCGGCACCACCTACGTCGCTGCCAAGAACGTTGCCTCCAACGACGACATGGATGCGGCTACCGACGACAGCATCATCAACAAGCAGATAGTTGACGGCAAGAACCATGTTCTGTACGTTGACGAGTATGGTTACCTGATCGCCGTGGGCGAGGTCACTGTAGACAGCGACTACGTCTACGTCGCGAAGTTCGGCTCCAAGGCCAACACCGACGACAAGCTCACCGACAAGGACGACCTCGTCGCCGACATCTACTACGCGGACGGCACCAACGCCATCGTGAAGGTCAACACCGCCGACGAGACCAACGCCGACGATGAGACCAACGCTCTCTACGATGCCACCTATGACACCAAGGATGCTCTTGACGACATCAACGACGATTTCGCCAACAACATCTACAAGCTGACCATGAAGAAGGGCAAGGCCATTCTGACCAACGCCGGCGCGGATGTCAGCGCTGATGATGTCTGCGTGACCAAGGGCGTGACCAGCATCTCCGCCGACGAGAAGGCCGACGGCAAGACCGTGTTCTTCTACGTCAAGGACGGCGATTTCTACGGCGACGATGACCACGACTTCGCAGTGGAAGCCTTCACCGGCATCAACAGCGTTCCCGTAGCCAACAAGGATAAGACCAACGCCAAGTCCATCAGTGTCATCGCTGACACCGAGGATGCCGCCAAGGCCAAGGCCGTTCTCGTAAACGACACCCGCGAGGGCGACAGCACCGACACCGTGTACCTGTACCTCGGCACTCACGACGTCAACGAGGACAACTGGACCGTGACCTACGACGTGTACGTCAACGGCAAGCTTGACACCCTGAAGATCTCCTACAAGGACGAGGAGGCCAAGGACGACGCAGTTGCTGCTGCTGAGGACTTTGTGAACGCCTTCTTCACCGTCAACGGCAAGAACGAGTTCGTAGACACCAAGATCGGCGCCACCACCGACGCCCTCAAGGCTGTTGACAAGAACTTCTACGCCAGCGAGGTGACCATCGCCACGATGGATAAGGCTACCCTGACCTTCACTGAGACCATCAGCGAGTCCGGCAAGGCCGCCAAGGACGAGTTCGCCTACGGCTACAGCACGCTCCAGGTCATCGACCTGTTCAACGATGTTGACGACGATGATTACATCGCCAACGCCAAGGCCCTCGAGAAGCTCGTCAACGCTGACGATCCCGCAACCTACACCGTAGCTATCCAGTTCGCTGACAACGCCAGCAACGCGATTGCTTACCTGTACATTGTGGACGTCGCCTGATTGAATCGAGCGGAAATGAAGCCGTAAGCTTCAAAATCTGACCCAGCGACAGCCCCCCGAAGCATTCGGGGGGCTGTTTTTTGCGCTCTGTCACACAACGGAGGCGACGGCGACGTAGCTGTAGGTCTTGCCGCTTACGTTGATGCCCGGCTTTGTCGGGCTTACGGCCGTGAGCGTAAGCGTGTTTCCGCTTATGCTTATTTTGGCCGCGGTCTCGCTGCCGCTCAAACGCCCGTCCTGCCTTACGACGGCAAGGCTTCCCGAGACGTTGTCGGATCTTTGAATAAAGATAAGGGAAGGGAGCTTGTCAAAGGAGAGGGAGAAGGCGGGGTCTCCGGTTCCGGAGTAGGAGCCTGAGAAGATGGAGCAGGAGCCCGCGCGTGAGCTGAGTGCTGCCAGAGCGGAGTCGATAAGAGAGAAGTTGTGGTTGAAGTCAGCGCGCAGAACAGGGTCGGCGGCGGCCCAGGAGTGGAGCTTGAGGAAATCGGTTTTGAAAGCAGAAGACATGACATACCTCCCAGTAGATGTGTTGTTCCCCCATCGGCCCGAGCGCCTCCTCGTCCCCGCGGAGCCTGTCCGGCGCACTGCCCATGACCGCCCATGACCGCCCATATCCGGCGCCGCGGCAAAACAGCGGCGGGATGGTTAAGTGAGTACTGAGCATGTGAGCAAAAAGCGAAGATTGGCAAAAAAACACCGATAATGCAGCCGAATATTACGGCTATGGGGCATAAAAAATGCTTGC
>CATJWA010000081.1 GCA_949744025.1 uncultured Eubacteriales bacterium | reverse complement strand
TTGTTTTCGGCTTTGTCCTTTATACCCGCAGATTTCGTAATCCGTACCGCCTTATATTTATCTTCGGCAAGAAGGGTGCGGGGAAGTCGTGCTACATGGTACGGGAAATGCTTAAACACCTTAAAAAGGGCTGGCACGTTTATACGGACATGCCTGACTGCAATATCCCTGATATTCGTATTATTGACGGTAAGGACCTGTCTGCCTTCGCTCCTGAATACCATAGCTGCTTATTCCTCGACGAGGTAGGCATCTCCTTTGATAACCGCAATTTCAAATCCTTCGACGCTGGGCTTCGTGACTTCTTCAAATTCCAGCGCAAGTACAAGTGCAAAATCTACATGAATTCTCAGGCTTTCGACGTAGACAAGAAGATACGCGACGTCACCGACAGCATGATACTGCAAACATCAATCTTAGACTGCATAAGCATATCCCGTCCCATAAAACGCACGGTTACTCTTACCGAGCCTTCAGCTGAGGCGGAGTCACGTATAGCTGACCGGCTGGTATTTGAGCCTATCTGGAATTGGCGTTTCTACTGGATGCCGCATTATTTCAAATACTTTGACAGCTTTGCGGCCCCTGAGCGCGAGCCTATAGCGTTTAGAGAGGTTGCGGGTGAAGCACTGCCCGCAATACGCCGGATGCGCTTAGAGCGCGTTAAAACCGCCTTAAAGGGGGTATGGAATAAATGAAAAGATATCTTGCCAGGAAAACCCGCCAGCTCTCGCTTGTGGCAGCCGCTTTGTTCGGCTTCGGCCTCGCGGTAGGGAACATCACTGTCGGCGGGCTGTGCCTGCTGGCGGCTGTTGTGCTCGATGCTCTCAGCTGCTTTCTGGCTCCTATGGATAATTGATTAAACAATAAAGGGGGTGTTTTTCTTTGGTTAATCCGAGTTGGGAGAATTGTAAAAATTGCGTACATAACGTAATAGTTCTTGATGGTTTCAAGAGGAAATTTGCCTATTGTGAGTGTGGTCAGGTGCGCCTTGGGAGTTACTGGCTGATACATGTAGCTCAGGAATGCTCTTATAAGGATGTGGATGATCCTGTCACATATAATTGAACAAAATAACCGGAGATTTTGTTTAG
>CATJWA010000080.1 GCA_949744025.1 uncultured Eubacteriales bacterium | reverse complement strand
TTTCTGACAAGATCAACAAGAGTCTTAGTTTTACCGGAGCCCTTCAGGCCCATGATCAGCTTAACCAAATAAATCACACTCCTTAAGCAAGTTTTGGGACAGGTTCAATCCCTTATAAAATAATATCATTATTATTCAAATACTGCAACGGAAAAAATGAGAATAATTTGAAAATTTATTTACGCGGCCGAGAAAACAGAAGCTCGCTCAGGACTCCTGACGGAGCATACGGAACATATTCTTTTTATATGCCTCAACGCCCGGCTGGTCGAATGGGTTGACTCGGGAAATATATGCAGACAGGGCGCAGGCCATCTCAAAGAAGCATACCAGAGAGGCAAAGCCGGCTTCATCGCGCGACTGGGCGCTTATACCTATGTTTGGCACTCCGCCGGAGATATGCGCAGCCTTAACCGCATCCATGGCCACCTGCATAACACTGGCGAAATCGCGGCCGGCAAGATAATTCAGTCCGTCGGCATCTCCCATCTCGAAGGGTACCTTGTACTCGGTGCGGCTTTGACGGAAGGAAACCACGGTTTCGATAAGCGTTCTCGGACCGTCCTGAACATACTGACCCATGGAGTGCAGATCAGCGTTGTACTCCACAGAGGCGGGGTATATGCCTATGCCGTTTTTGCCCTCCGACTCACCGTAAAGCTGTTTCCACCACTCTGCCATAAAGCGGAAGGAAGGCTCATAGCTGGCAAGAATTTCTATGCTCTTGCCGCGGCTGTAAAGGTTCTGACGAGCGGCGGCATACTGCCAGGCAGGGTTGTCCGGAGAGCGCAGGTCAAGGTCGTGCATTTCCTGTATTGCCGAGTTGATGACAGCCTCGACATCGATGCCGGCCACGGCCATCGGCAAGAGGCCGACAGCGGAAAGCACACTGAAGCGCCCGCCGACGTCGTCAGGAACGGTGAACATCTCATACCCCTCGTTTACGGCGATGTCGTGGAGTATGCCCTTGTTTGCGTCGGTAGTGACAAATATGTGCTTTTTCGCGGTGTTGCGGCCATACTTGCGCTCAAGCAGGGATTTGGCTACGCGGTAGCCCAAGGCCGGCTCGAGGGTTCCTCCGGACTTGGAGATAACATTTACGCAGAAGTCCTTGTCTCCAAGCACGGCAACCAGCTCGCTTATGGCGTCAGGGGAGAGGGTATTACCCATGAAATAGACCTCTGTCGAGCCGGAGATACTGTTATGGCTGGGCGTTTTAAGCAGCTCTATAGCGGCACGCGCGCCGAGGTAGGAGCCGCCGATTCCGACTACAAGCAGAACCTGACCTAAACGCTTAATCTTATCCGCGGCGGCGATTATGGCCTTAAGCTCGCCGTCCTTTATGCGCGAGGGGAGGTCCAGCCATCCGGTGAACTCATGGCCCAGGCCGGAACGGGTTTCAAGAGTGCGGTGCGCGGCGGCGGCCGCGGCGAAATCGGGGCCGGCAGCGTCAAAAAAATCTTTTGCGCCGGACAAGTCAACTTTAATCATGATATTTCTCCTTAAGAAAAGAAATTTTCAAGGCTATTGTACACCAAAATTTAGGCAATTACAATAGATATGGTTCAAAATTGCCGGACAAAGGCAGGATTTATAGTGCAAGGCGGGCATAAAAACGCCCGCCTTGCACATTGACTTTGAAAAAAGGCTTAATGCCCATGAGTTTTACTCTGCTCCGACCATCACGGACAACAGCTTCATAAAAATCTGCCACAGTGTCACGCGCTCAACGTTGCAGGAGGCTATAAGAGGAATTTCCGACAGCACATTTCCACCGGATACGGCTCTCATACTGCCCAATACCTGGCCCTCGGATACTGGAGCCTTTATTTTGTCCGGAAGATTTATCTCATAGCTCAAGCCGCCGGAGAAACTTTTTTCCATAAGAAAGCCGCTGCCGGAGGGCATTACCGGCTGAACGCTGCCGGACTGCCCGAGCTCAATCTCGACCGGAGGTATGGCACCGCTGCCACTCGGGTCGGCCAGTGTATAGTTTGCAAAAGCAAAGTTGAGCAGAGTCTTTGCGCTGTCGAAGCGGTCGGGAGAAGTTGGCGCATGCAGCACAACGGCGATGAACTCCACTCCGTCACGCATGGCGGAGGCGGACAGGCAGTACATTGCTTTCTGCGTAAAGCCGGTTTTCAGGCCCGTTGCGCCCTTGTAGTAATATATAAGCTTATTTGTGTTTGCCAGTGTGAACTCTCCGGCACGTATGGAATCCATCCATATACCGGTGTATTGCCGTATCGTCTCATGACTGAGCAGCTCGCGGCTCATTACGGCGATATCACGCGCACAGGTATAGTGCTCGTCGCTTTCCAAAAGGCCGCTGCAGCAGGTGAAATGTGTGTCATTCATGCCAAGCTGGGCGGCGCGCTCGTTCATACGGGCGACAAAGGCCTCCTCCGAACCGGAAAGATGCTCGGCCAGGGCGACACAGCAGTCGTTGGCAGAAACAACGGCTACACACTTGAGCATTTCTCCGACGGTCATCTGCTCGCCCTCCTCGAGCCATATCTGACTTCCGCCCATAGACGCGGCGCGCGACGAGGCTGTCACCATGTCGTCAAGGCTGAGGCTCCCGGAGTCCACTGCCTCGACTATCAGCAGCATTGTCATTACCTTTGTCGCCGAGGCGGGGGAGAGGTGCTCATAGGCGTTCTTTTCATATATTACCTCGCCCGTACTGCGCTCAATGAGGATTGCAGAGGGCGCGGATATGCTTATTGCCTCCTCGCTTACAGGCTCTATGGCCGAGCTTGAGGACGTGAGCAGCACAACTGCCAGTATTACGGATATGAGCTTTTTCATCTCTGTGGGCCTCCAAACAGCTTTTTATGGGACGCGATAAGCTTTGCAGACTGATGCCGAGTGTCCCTTGTCCATA
>CATJWA010000079.1 GCA_949744025.1 uncultured Eubacteriales bacterium | reverse complement strand
TCGGACGAGGTCTGCGATGTATGCGGTCGCAAGATGGTCGTGAAAAGCGGACGCTTTGGACGTTTTCTTGCCTGTCCGGGCTATCCCGACTGTACCTTCACAAAGCCAATAGTTATCGAGATGCCCGGCAAATGCCCAAAGTGCGGCTCACGTATACTCAAGCGCACCTCGAAAAACGGATACACCTACTACGCCTGCGAGAAGCTGGCCGACTGCGGCTTCATGAGCTGGAACGTGCCCGTGAAAGACTATTGCCCCGAGTGCGGCAAGACGATGTTCAAGCTCTCCGGAAAGGGCCAGAAAAAGCCATTCTGCATCAATGAGCAGTGCCCGAATTTCCTGCCGGAGGATAAGCGCGGCTATAAAAAGAAAAAGCCCGCTTCTGAGGACGCCGGAGCTGCCGCCGAAAGCGCCGCTTCCGCGGCTGAAAACGAGCCTGCGCCCTCCGCAGATGAAAAAAAGCCCTCAGCAAAAAAAGCTGCCGCAAGAAAGGCCACGGCAAAGAAGCCGGCCACAAAGAAGGCCGCGGCAAAAAAGTCCGCAGCTGAAGAAAATGCCGCTGAGAACACGGCGGAAGGGAACTCCTGATTATGAGCGAATTTGTAACGGTTGTCGGCGCGGGACTGGCTGGGTGTGAGGCGGCCTGGCAGTTGGCTGGGCGCGGGGTGCGGGTGCGTCTTTTTGAGATGAAGCCGGAGAAAAAAACTCCGGCCCATGTGTCGGACGACTTTGCCGAGCTGGTGTGCTCAAACTCTCTGCGCAGCGATGAGCTGACCAACGCCGTGGGCCTGCTCAAGGAGGAGCTGCGCCGTCTGGGCAGTCTTATCATGGAGTGCGCGGACGCAAACCGCGTACCCGCCGGCGGCGCTCTTGCGGTGGACCGTGTGTCCTACGCGCGCATGGTAACGGAAAAAATACGCTCGCACCCCAATATTGAGGTCGTTGAGCGCGAGGTGACGGACATCCCCGACGGCGAGGTGATAATCGCCTCCGGTCCCCTTACCGGCGACGCGCTGGCCGATAAAATCGCCGAGCTTTGCCCCGACAGCGGCCTGCACTTTTATGACGCGGCGGCCCCTATTGTCACGGCCGAGAGTATAGACATGGACAGCGCCTTTTTCGCCTCCCGCTACGGCAAGGGCAGCGCGGACTATATAAACTGTCCTATGACAAAGGATGAGTACCTCGCTTTCTGGCGCGAGCTGTGCTCGGCCGAGGAGGCCCCCGTTCACGGCTTTGACGACGGCGGCGTTTTTGAGGGCTGCATGCCCGTGGAGGTTATGGCCCGGCGAGACGAGGACACGCTGCGCTTCGGTCCGATGAAGCCCGTCGGCCTTGCCGACCCACGCACTGGCGCGGAGAGCTACGCCGTGGTTCAGCTCCGGCGCGACAATGCCGAGGGCAGCATCTACAACATCGTCGGCTTTCAGACGCACCTGCGCTTTCCTGAGCAGCGTCGCGTCTTTTCCATGATACCTGCCCTTAAAAACGCCCAGTTCGTCCGCTACGGCGTGATGCACCGCAATACGTATCTCAATTCGCCGAAGCTGCTTGACCGCTATTACCGCCTGCGCGGCAATGAGCGTATAAGCTTCGCCGGTCAGATGACCGGCGTTGAGGGCTACGTCGAGTCCTGCGCCTCCGGTATGCTTGTCGGAATTGAGACAGCCCGGCGTGTACTCGGCCTGCCGAGCGCGGACTTTCCTCAGGAAACGGCTCTCGGCGCTCTGGCGGCCTACATATCCGGCGGCAGCGTGGGCGCGTTTCAGCCGATGAATATCAATTTCGGCATCATAGCCCCGCTCGGATACAAGGTTAAGGGAAAGCGCAATAAAAACGCTGAGATTTCAAAGCGCGCGCTTGAAATAATCGACCGCTTGAAGGAGGAGAAGGCATGAGAATAATCATAGACGCAATGGGCGGAGACAACGCCCCCATGGAAATAGTTCGCGGCGCGGTGGACGCACAGCGGGAATTTGGAGTGGAAATCGCTTTGGTCGGACGCAGAGACGAGGTTGAAAAGTGCCTTGCCGAATGCGGCGCCGGGGCCGGCGACGGCATCAGCGTTGTCCACGCCGAGGAGGTCATCACCATGCACGACGACCCCAGCACCGCGGTCCGTGCAAAGCGCCAGAGCTCCATGGCCATGGCGCTTGCCATGCTCAAAAACGGCGAGGGCGACGCCTGCGTCTCCGCCGGCAGCACCGGCGCGCTGCTAACAGGCGCGACACTGACCGTAAAGCGCATACGCGGAATACGCCGCGCCTGCCTGTCCCCCGTGATACCCAACGGCAAAAACGGCGCGCTGCTTATCGACTGCGGCGCCAACGCCGAGTGCTCGGCCGAGTACCTGCTCCAGTTTGCTTACATGGGAAGCTTTTACGCACGGCGGATGCTCGGCTGCGAGAATGCCCGCGTGGGCCTTCTGAACATAGGCGCGGAGGAGAGCAAGGGCACCGAGCTGCAAAAGGAAACCTACGCCCTGCTCAGACATGCCCACGAAGCTGGACGCATAAACTTCATAGGCAATATCGAGGGCGGAGATATACTTTTTGACAGGGCTGACGTTATCGTCTCGGACGGCTTTTCCGGCAACATTCTGCTCAAGAGCCTTGAGGGCACATCGAAATTTTTTCTCGCCCAGATTAAGTCAATGCTCGCCTCCCTTGACCCCGCCGCGGCGTCTGCGGCGGCAGGCAGCCTTGGCGCGCTCAAGCGCCTGATG
>CATJWA010000078.1 GCA_949744025.1 uncultured Eubacteriales bacterium | reverse complement strand
GGCAGCCGGCTACATCGCCTACTGCGCACAGCGCGGCATCATCAACGGCATGGGCGACGGCACCTTCGCGCCTGACAGCCCCGTAACGGGCCTGCAGTTTGCCAAGATGCTCCTGTGCGCCCTGGGCTACAACGCCAACGATGAGTACGTCAGCGACGACTGGACCATCAAGGTCTCCAAGGATGCCCTGACCCTCAAGCTGTTTGATGGCAATCTCGGCGGCGCGACCAACACCCCCGCCACCCGTGAGGAGTGCGCGCTCTACGCTTTCAATACTCTTGAGAAGCAGAAGGTCACTTACTCCGCTCTGCTCGGCGGCTACATCGAGTCCAACCAGTTTACCAGCGGCGCAGCCAATGAGGAGAACACCATCAAGGCTGACTTTGACCTTCATAAAGACGTAACTGATGCTGACGCATTCCAGCGTCCCACCGGACATCACTGGTATGTCGGCAAGACCACCAACATCATTTCCGCAACCTACGGAAACCCCAACGACGAAATCGGCGACGTAGAGGACCTCAAGGCCAGCTACACCACCGCGGTCAAGGCCAACGACATTTACAACCTGCTTGGCAAAACCTTCATTGACGGCGCTAAGAATCCCAGCAACACAAAGAAGGATGTCTATGGCGACTTCAAGGTTTATGTTGATGGCGTTGCGTACGTTCCCGTTGACAGCGACTCCGACAAGCACATCGAGCTTGACAACTTCAACAAGGGCAACAGCAAGAACCTTGAGCTCACCGGCAACGGTGTGCAGACCAACGTTTACGCCTGGTCCAGCAAGGATGCGGACGACAAGACCGTCAACCACATCGTCATCACCATAGTCAACACCTATCTTGCAAAGGTTGATGACGTCAAGGCCGGCACCTCCACCAAGGACCCCGTAACCAAGGTCACCATTCTTCAGACCATAGATGAGGATACACTTGGACGCAACCCCTCTGCCGTTGCTCTGACAGACCTCGGCCTTAACGACGCCAAGCTTGACGCCAAGGGCTTCAACACCGACGCTTTCGAAGAGGGCGACTATGTCCTTATAACCGCAGCCTCCGCCAGTGGCAAGAATGGCAGCTACTCCATCAAGTCCATGGTAGCTCCCACAGTCAAGGAAACCACCGTTACCCGCTACAACAAGAGCGGCAGCACCATTACATTCACCGCTGACGGCGATGCTCACACCGCCGCCAGAAACACCGCTCAGGATGCTGACATCTACGCTGCCAACAACACCGACGAGGTCAACCGCGACATCGTTGACGGCGAGAAGCACACCCTCTACTTTGATGAGTACGGCTATCTCGTGTCCGTTGCCGACATAGATGTAGACAGCGACTATGTCTACGTCGCGCAGTTCGGCTCCAAGGCTGACACCTCCGGAAGCCTGAGCGACAAGGATAACCTCGTTGCCGACATCTACTATGCCGACGGCACCCACAAGATTGTCACCGTGAACACCACAAAGGACAAGGACAACGCGGACGCGGCAAATACAACCGACAACGCGCTTTGGGGTAAGACTGCCGCTGCCGCCAAGGCTGACGGCACACTCGGCGGACTTCTCGGCATCTACGAGCTGACCATGATCAAGGGCAAGGCCGTTCTGACCGACCCCGGCGTTGCTTCCACCGCTGGCACCAACGTTACCAAGGGTATCTCCCGCATTGACGGCGACAAGGCTGACGGCAAGACCGTGTTCTTCTACGTCCACGAGGGTCAGGGCTACGATAAGGATGATTACTCCGTAACGGTTTATACCGGAATCAACAGCGTTCCCGTATCCAAGGCTACCGGCTATGACAGTGATGCTGACGGCTCCGGCGATGCCCCCGAGGCAGAGGCCAATTCCGCTATCGTAAATTCTGACGGCGTCATCAAGGCGATGCTCGTAGACAGCAACTTTGAGGGTGAGTCCAGCGATACCGTGTATTTCTACACCGGCATCAGCTACGGCGTACAGTCTGTTGGCGACGGCACCTACGAGGTAACCTATCTCGTCTATGTAGACGGCAAGGAGCAGGAGCTTACTCTTAACTACAAGGATCGCGACACCGCCAAAGAGCAGTACGATGATGCCGACAACTACGTCAATGACTTCTTCACTGTGAAGAATAATGACAAGCATGACTTCAAGGAAGTTGTTTATGGCGATCAGACGAACCCGACCAAGATTGACAAGTCTCTGTTTAACCATTCTGTGACTGTTACCGGCACCGCCAACTTTGACAAGACGACCATCAATGATGAGTATTCTTACACCGCCAATTCCGTTGAGTTCGTCGATGTCCGCGACGTTGATGAGGACGATCTGTACACCAGCATTAAGAGCCTCCAGAACGATTTCGAGGATAGCGATGTTACAAGCTTTGAGATCGCGATCAAGTATGCTGACAATGCCAGCAAGCAGGTCAGTGTGATCTACCTTCTCGACGTAACTACTCCCTGAACTAAAGCATAAGCATCAGACCCAATAAAGCAAGGCAGCCCCCCGAACTTTTCGGGGGGCTGTTTTTGCGCTCCGGCTCTATATCGCCGATGCAAGCGCGGCGTAGTTATAGGTAAAGCCGTTGACATTGAGTGACCATTCGGAGGACTTGAGCGCCGTAAAGGTTATTGTTTTTCCGCTTATGCTGATTTTTGACGGCGTATTCTGCCCGCTTATGTACCCGTCCTGCCTTACGACGGCAAGACTGCCCGAGACGTTGTCGGATCTCTGAATAAAGATAAGGGAAGGGAGCTTGTTAAAGGAGAGGGAGAAGGCGGCATCTCCGGTTCCTGAGTAGGAGCCTGAGAAGATGGAGCAGGAACCCGCGCGTGAGCTGAGTGCTGCCAGAGCGGAGTCGATAAGAGAGAAGTTGTGGTTGAAGTCGGCGCGC
>CATJWA010000077.1 GCA_949744025.1 uncultured Eubacteriales bacterium | reverse complement strand
CTGGGGGCTCCGGACCCAGCTCTGAGCAATAACAGTATACCATTATAAGTGGCGGCCCAGAGGGGCCGCCACTGCGCTGTTTTATTCCTCCGTCTCCTCGCGCATGAGCCTCATCCCCGCCGTACCCGTCACGGGCAGGGAGAACACAATCGCGCGCGCCGGAGTGGAGATACCCGCCTTTTCCATTATCGCCTGCATCATCTCGTTTTTCCGCGGCGCCTCCGCCACAATCAGCACAAGCTCCTTTTCCGCCACAAGGCTCACGCCCAGAAACTTCTCCGCCTTCTCCATGCCCGTTCCGCGCGCGTGCAGCACGGTGCCCCCGGCGGCGTGGACGCTCCTTGCCGCGTCCATTATCAGGTCCGAATATCCCTGATTGGCTATCACCACCAAAAGCTCGTACTTAGTGTCCTTCAAGACGGATTCATCTCCCTTCACGAAATCCATGCCGCCGGTAAGGCAGGCCAGCGTCTTTTTTCCGCCCACGCTGCTCAGCGAGACGGTAAATACAATCCCGACGCCCGGAACGTCTATGTTCATCTCCCTTTGCAGCAGCTTTTTAACGCCTTTCCAGACGTCGCCGGTCACAATGTGAAACAGCACGCCCTTCTCCGAGCCCTCCAGCCCGAAATAGTCGAGTATCTCGCTGGCCGCCGTGCCGCTGCCCGCGGTTACCAGCGCGCATTCAAGCCCCTGCTTTTCATAGAAGCTGAGAAATTTCCTCACCCTGCGCCGGTCGGTTATGCTTATCATCAGATATAACTGGCTCATTTCACTCTGCCTCCCCGCCGTCACAGTTCAATTATGGCGTTGTCGTCCAGCGCGTCAAACTCAAGCTGCGCCTCGGGTATAACCCTGCGGCTGCGCTTGACGCGGTAGATAAGGCCCATAACCTGTATCGTGATAAGCGGCGTCATCGCAACCATGGCCACAACGCCGAAAGCGTCCGCCACGAGGTTCCCGCCCACAGCCATGCAGGCCCCCTGAGCGAAGGGCAGCAGGAAGGTCGCCGTCATCGGCCCCGAGGCCACGCCGCCGGAGTCAAAGGCTATGGCCGTGAAAATATCCGGCACGAAAAAGGACAGCCCCAGGGCGACGGCATAGCCCGGAATCACCAGATAGAGTATGGGCACTCCGGTCAATACCCTTATCATAGCCAGCGCGATGGAAGCCGAAACGCCCACGGACAGGCAGATTCCCATTGAACGCGAGGATATCGCGCCGTCCGTCAGCTCCTCGACCTGCCGGTTGAGCACGTACACGGCCGGCTCGGCCCTGACGATAAAATAACCGATAATCGCGCCTATCGGCACAACTATCCACCTTACGCTCTGCCCCGCCAGCACGTTTCCCAGATAGCTGCCCGCCGGCATGAAGCCCGCGTTCGCGCCCGTCAGGAACAGTACAAGGCCGACATAGGTGTATACAAGGCCCATCACGATTTTTATCAGCTTTTTCCTCGACAGCCTCAGCGACACGAGCTGAAAGGCCCCGAAAAACAACACTATCGGCAAAAGCGAGCTGGCCATCTCCCTTATGTACACCGGAAACTGCTTTACAAATACCGCGCACAGCTCCACGGAATCGCGCACCTCCGGCAAAGCAGACAGCTCATAGGCCCCGCCCTCCGGCTGGTAGAGTATGCTCAGCGCCATAACGGAGATTATCGGCCCTACCGAGCAAAGCGCCACGAGTCCGAAGCTGTCGTTCGCCGCCTGCCTGTCGCTTCGTATGGCGGACACGCCGACACCCAGCGACATGATAAACGGCACCGTCATCGGCCCTGTCGTCACGCCTCCGGAGTCAAAAGCCAGCGCACGCATCTCCGCCGGCACGAAATATGCCATGACAAACACCAGCGCGTAAAAGACAAGAAGCATCAGCCTCAGCGACACCCCGAAAAGCGTGCGCAGCAGCGCCAGCACGAGAAATATGCCCACCCCCACCGCGACAGCGCCAATCAGCACCCTGTTCGGTATTGACGGCACCTGGCCCGCCAGCACCTGTAAATCCGGCTCGGAGATTGTGATAATAACTCCCAGCACAAAGGAGAGTATGACAATTATCCACAGCTTCCTGCTTTTGGTCATGGCGGCGCCGACCCTCTCGCCCATGGGGTTCATCGCCATTTCGGCGCCGAGGGTAAAAAACATCATTCCGAGCATAACCAGCACCGCGCCCATGAGGAAGCACAGCAGCACGCTTGTCGAGATAGGCGCCACGGAGAAGCACAGCAGAAGAACAATCGCGATTATCGGCAAAACCGCGCCGAGCGCCTCGCGAAATTTCAGACGCAGCTTGGAGTTGAGAAGCTTCAGAATTTCCACCTCGCTAAAAAATAATGCTTATCCATAATTTCATGTTAGCACATTTTCCGCGCCGCGTCTACGCAACTATTATGAAAAAATTGTAAATATTCCCCGCTTGCCCGCCTAATCCTCAAATGCCCCCCGCAGCTTCTCCAGCGCCTTTTTCTCAATGCGCGAGACATAGCTGCGGCTTATCCCGCACTCGGCGGCCACCTCTCTCTGCGTCATGGGGCTCTGTCCGCCGAGGCCGTAGCGCCTTTTTATTATCTCCGCCTCGCGCATGTCAAGACATGTATCAATATATTTTCGCACGCTGTTTCTCGTCTCGAGCATGCTGATGTTGTCGAGCATGTCGTCGTCCTGCGCGAGCACGTCCATCACCGACAGGCTGTTGCCGTCCCCGTCGGTGTCTATCGAGTCGGACAGGCTTATCTCCCCCGCCGACTTCCTTGTGCTGCGAAAATACATGAGGACCTCATTTGCTATCCTCTCCCCGATGCGTTTTCGCTCCGGTGACAGGCCCCTGCTCCCACGCCGGAAATACCTCCACGCGCTCGCCG